>CAYTWY010000016.1:0-26903 GCA_964440925.1 uncultured Propionivibrio sp.
CCACGTCGCCGGTGATCGCTTCGATACGGCGGATACCGGCCGCGACACCGCCTTCGGCAACGATGCTGAACACACCGATGTCGCCGGTGCGCCGCACATGCGTGCCGCCGCATAATTCGCGCGAGGAGCCAATGTCGATCACCCGCACTTCGTCGCCGTATTTCTCGCCGAAGAGCATCATGGCGCCCAGTTTCTGCGCTTCGCCGATCGGCATCACCCGATGCACACAATCGACATTGGCCAGTATTTCAGCATTGACGATGTTCTCCACACGGCGGATTTCCTCATCGCTCAACGGCTGGTTATGCACGAAGTCAAAGCGGGTCTTGTCCGCATCGACCTGCGATCCCTTTTGCTGCACATGCTCGCCAAGCACTTCGCGCAAGGCCTTGTGCATCAGGTGTGTGGCCGAATGGTTACGCATGGTGCGCTGACGCGCCAGCAAATCGACCTTGGCACTGATCCCATCGCCCAGTTTGAGCGTTCCGGTCTTGAGCACGCCTTGATGGCCAAAAACCGCTGCCTGAATTTTCTGTGTATCCTCGACCGCGAAAATACCCTGAGTGGACTGCAAAACACCTCGATCACCCACCTGTCCACCGGACTCGGCATAGAACGGCGTTTCATCGAGCACGACAACGCCCAGATCACCTTCTTTCAATTCATTGACCGGGCTGCCTTCGCGGTACAACGCCAGTACTTTGCCCTTGAACTCCAGGGTTTCGTAGCCATGAAAGGTCGTCGCCGCACCACGGTATTCGAGTGCCGCCGCCATTTTGAATTTACCGGCGGCGCGCGCCTGTTCTTTCTGGCGATTCATGGCCGCTTCGAAACCGGCACTGTCCACAGTCACCCCGCGTTCACGACAGATATCCGCCGTCAGATCGAGCGGGAAACCGAAGGTATCGTGCAGCTTGAAGGCCGTTTCACCGTTGAAGATGCCGTGTTTTCCTGCGGCGGCCATCGTCGCCAGTTCGCCTTCGAGAATCGCCATACCGTGTTCGATGGTGGCGAAAAAGCGCTCTTCCTCCTGCTTGAGTACATCGGTAACACGCTTTTCACCGTTCACCAGCTCAG
Source organism: uncultured Propionivibrio sp. (assembly GCA_964440925.1). GTDB lineage: Bacteria > Pseudomonadota > Gammaproteobacteria > Burkholderiales > Rhodocyclaceae > Propionivibrio. The sequence goes on from CAYTWY010000016.1 coordinate 1,078, forward strand.
GATAAGCGCTGCCCATTTCGGCCACCAGATCATGCACCATACGGTGGAAGAAAGCGGCTCGCGCACCCAGTTTGTAGCCGTGGCGAATAGCGCGCCGGATGATGCGCCGGAGAACATAGCCACGTCCCTCGTTGCCGGGAATGACGCCATCGGCGATCAGGAAGGAGCAGGCACGGATGTGATCGGCCAGTACGCGCAGCGACGGCCCATCAGCATCCGGACAATTCGTCTCGCGTGCCGCCGCCTTGATCAGGTTCTGGAACAAATCGATTTCGTAATTGGCATGGACATGCTGCAACACCGCAGAAACACGCTCCAGCCCCATGCCAGTATCGACCGACGGTTTGGGCAAGAGATGCATGACTCCGGCTTCGTCGCGATTGAACTGCATGAACACGAGATTCCAGATTTCGATGTAGCGGTCGCCATCCTCGTCCGGCGAGCCTGGCGGGCCACCCGGAATGTGTTCACCGTGGTCGTAGAAGATTTCCGAGCAGGGGCCGCAGGGGCCGGTATCGCCCATCATCCAGAAATTATCCGAGGCGTAACGCGCGCCCTTGTTATCGCCAATGCGCACGATGCGCTCAACCGGAACGCCGATGGTTTTCTGCCAGATGTCGTAGGCCTCGTCGTCTTCGGCGTACACCGTCACCCACATCCGCTCTTTGGGCAGCTTGTAAACGTCGGTGAGCAACTCCCAGGCGTACTTGATGGCGTCCTGCTTGAAATAATCACCAAACGAGAAGTTCCCGAGCATCTCGAAGAAGGTGTGATGCCGTGCGGTATAGCCAACATTCTCCAGGTCGTTGTGCTTGCCACCCGCCCGTACGCATTTCTGCGAGGTCGTCGCGCGGTTGTAAGGCCGCTTGTCAAAGCCGAGAAAAACGTCCTTGAACTGATTCATCCCGGCGTTGGTGAACAGCAGGGTCGGATCCTCGTGCGGCACGAGGGAACTGGAAGCCACGATCTGGTGACCCTTGGACTCGAAGAACTTGAGAAACTTCTCGCGGATTTCGGCGCTTTTCATCGGTTTTATCCCTGAAGGGGCGAATTTCAAAGGGTTCCGATTTTAGCACCGAACACCTGCGGGCAGTTGCCTGCCGCAGCCCGGCCAACGCCCTCCGGAAAGGCCGCCTGCGGGAACGAAGAACGAATCAGGTCCGGCGCTTGGTTTTGCTCTCCGTACGCAAAACCGCATTGCCGCGCACAACCGCGCTATCCAGAGCCTCCTTGGCCGGTTTGCGGTTCTCCCACACCGCCTCGAGTTCCTCGTCAAGGATATTGCGCACCGATTCGATCTGCGCCGGGCGAATTTTCGCCGCTGCCGACTGCCCTTGCAGCTGCCGATAAGCCACCTGCAGTCCGGCCAGATCGGCCTGCAGCAATTTGCTCCCGGCCGCCGCACGCGCCACCGGCGTCATCGGCAGAAAACCGCCAGCCAGCGTCAGATTGACTTGCACCTCGGGACCAAGAACGTAATTCACGAATTTGGCCACACCCTTGTTCTCCGCCGGCTTGAGGTTGTTCCCCACCCATAGCGAAGCACCATCGGCCAGCGTATTCTTCGGCGCGCCATAAACATCATCGTGATAAGGCAGCGCCGACACCCCGACTTCGACCGCCTTGCCATCGGACAAGGAAGCGAACAGCGACGAGCTGCTCGTCAGCATCGCGCATTCGCCTTTGGCAAAGCGCCGGTCGGCTTCGTCGCGATTGCCGAAGGTACGGAAATACTTGGCCTTATGCCAGGACGCCATCATCGCCACATGCTTGATCTGCACGAGGCCGTTGAACGCCAGGTTACCCTTGGCATCGCTCAACTCGGCGCCGTTCCAGGCACTGATATTGTCGATGAATACCCAGGCCGGCCATGACGTGGTAAACGGGCAAAGCGACCCGGCCTGAAACAGCTTCCCGGACACGGCCTGCATTTCCTGCCAGGTACGCGGCGGATTCTCCGGATCAAGCCCGGCATCGCGGAACGCTCCCTTGTTGATGTAGAGCACCGGAGTGGAAAAAGCGACCGGCAAGGCAATCAGCTGCCCCTTGGCATCGCTCAGACTCTCGCGCAATTCGGGGGAAAGCTTCCTAGCGTCAAACGGTTCCCTGGCCTCTTTCATCACGGCGTACAGCGGCTTGAATTTCGCTTGGTTGCCCATGAAGCGGGCAAATTCATCGCGCGTCACCAGATTCAACTGCCGTGGCGCAGCCCCCTCGGCCCGGCGCACGAGTTTGATACGCACATCCTTTTGCAGGGCGTTGAAACGATCAACCAGGGGTTCCAGACGTTCCGCCCGCTCCTCGTCGAGACGATGCGACAATTCGATTTCGGCGGGGGCTGCCGGACTTGTCGTTTGCACCGGTTTTTTCACCGCGCGCGCTGATCTGGCTGGCGCTGCGGACGCCACCGCCGAAAGAGCCAGCGCGCACATCGCGAACCAACAGACCACCTTGCAGGAAGACATCGGAACCCCTCGATAAAAAGACAATGGCGGATTATAGAACCGGAAACGTCGCACGCACACTGCGAATATCATTTTCCCCGCTTTTCTCCACCCCCCGACAGAACGGCTTTATGGTTAAAATACCGCTCATATCAATCAATTATCAGGGATCATCGTGCCAGACAATTCAGCCCGTCCGCTGCGGACATTCTTGATCGTCGTCCTGCTCGCGTTCGGCCTGGCTGGCTGCGACATGATTCAGCAGAAGCTCGGCATCGAAGACCCGTTGGCCAAAGCTGCCCGCGCCGAAGCCGAAGGTCGGGCGGTCGGCGGCGCCTGCCGCCAGTCAGGACGCGCCATCGAGGACTGCTACTCGATCTACTCCTGGCTGCCCAAAGCCTCCATTTACGACGGCTGGCGCGACATGGATGCCTACATGCGCGACAACAAGCTGGAAACCGTCGAACCGATATTGCCGCCGGTCGCTGCCCCGGGCGTCAAAAAACGCACGCCGGCAACAGAGCCCCCCGCTGCCGCGGCGAAAAAACCATCAACTCGCAACTAGGCCGCGCCATGCATCAAAACAAGTTCCGGCTGGTTACGCGCAGCGATTTCGACGGTCTGGTATGCGCCGTGCTGCTCAGAGAGCTGGACATGATCGACGAGATCAAATTCGTTCATCCAAAGGACGTGCAGGACGGAAAAATAGACATTACCGGCCGCGACATCACGACCAATCTTCCCTACATTGCCTCGGCCGGACTATCTTTCGACCACCATTTTTCCGAGACCGTCCGCAATCCCGGCGAACACGCCAACCACATCCTCGACCCGAACGCGCCCTCGGCAGCGCGCGTCGTCTATGACTACTGCGGCGGCGCAAAAACATTCCCGGACATTCCCGCCGCTTTGCTCGAAGCCGTCGACCGGGCCGATTCCGCCCGCTACACCCGCGACGACATCCTCAATCCCCGGGACTGGGTGCTGCTCAACTACCTGATGGACGCCCGCACCGGCCTTGGCCGCTTCCGCGACTTTCGCGTCAGCAATTACACGCTGATGATGGATCTCATCAAATACTGCCGCCAACACAGCATCACCGAAATTCTCAACCTCCCCGACGTCAGGGAACGGGTCGATCTTTACTTCGCCCACGCCACGCCGGCCCAGGAGCAGATCCGGCGCTGCACGACCGTGCACGGCAAGCTGGCCGTCCTCGACTTGCGCCAGGAAGAAACCATCTTCGCCACCAACCGCTTCATGATCTACGCCCTTTTCCCGCAGTGCTCGATTTCAATGCACGTGCTGTGGGGCGTGCGGCGACAGAACACGGTGTTCGCCATCGGCAAATCGATCCTCGAGCGCAGCCACCCGGCAAACATTGGCCAGCTGATGCTCAACTACGGTGGAGGCGGGCACCCGGCGGCAGGCACCTGCCAGGTCGATAATGCCCACGCCGACACCTTCTTGCCACAACTCGTCGCGCAAATCACTGCCAAAGACTGAGCAACCTTCTTCCATGACGCACTAAAGACCGCGATGCAGGAAAAACCCGAACCAGGCACCGCCGCAATCCCGGAAGACCGCTTCTTCGTCTTGCGCTACTGCCGCGAACAGTTCCAGCGCCGCATCGAGGAAATCGCCCGTGAAGCCGGCATTTCCTCGGCGCCTGTTCTGGCCGCGCTGAGCGTAGCCATCGGCGAGGCGCACGACAAACTCGCTGCCTCGGCCGAGCGCGATGGTTTTTCCCGCACCAGTGGGCTGACGGCATCGAGTATCAGTCTGGTCGGCAACGACGATCTGGAACTCGACATCCGCATCAACGACCTCATCCAGCACCTGAAAAACAACGACCGGATCGACCACTGGCGCGTGCAGCTGCGCTACATGACCTTGCTCGAACGTCCCGGGATGAGTATGGAAAACAGCCCGCTCGGACTCGAACCCATCCGCCAGGGATTATGGGCACTGAGCCGAGCCAGCGGAGTCGACCTCGAACAACAACTCGACCAGATCGAAGCCCTGGAAAAGGCACTACAGGACAAGCTGCCCGAAGTCTACACCGAGCTGAACGGCCTACTCGAACATCATGGCATCAACACCGCGCCGGCGCAGATCGTCCGTCGCCCGGATGGCAAGCCGGTCAGCGAGGCAGCCTCTTTCACTTCGCGCGCCGGAAACGCCCTGGCGTCGTTGCAGCATGCTCTGTGGCAACGCGAAGGCGGCCTGCCGCCGGCCCTGCCTGGCGGCAGCGGAAATACGACGGAAAACGGTCTGCCAGCCAGCGCCGCACTGCTCAACGCATCCGCCATGATGATGCTCAAGCAATTGTCAGAGCGGCTGCAGGCACTGGAGAAGCAGCGCCTTGCCACCAGCCATGAGCTCACCACGGAGGCTGATGCCCCCCCCTCGCCGCTGCGCGTCTGGCGTTCGCAGGACGTCGACCTGCCACCCGGCAGCCCGGCCGCAGTCGCCCTCGATACCCTGGCGCTGATTTTCGAAGTCATTTTCGCCGATCCCGAATTGCCCGAGGCGGTCAAGGCAGCCATCGGCCGTCTGCAAATCCCTCTGCTCAGGCAGGCCATCGCAAACCCCCACTTTTTCTCCGACACACAGCACCCGGCACGCCAGCTGATCAATCGTCTGGCGCATGCCGCTCTCGGCCTGCCGCCGGAAACCGGATACGACGACCCCTTGTGCATACGCCTGAAGAAAGTGGCGCAAGCGGCTTGCAACGCCCTCGATGCCGGCACGAGCGATCTGTCCGCACCGAGAAGCGAACTGGATACCCTGATCGCCGAACGCGAACAGGCGGTCACTACGGCCGCCCAGCCGTTCCTGCGCCTGCTCGCCGAACACGAAGCGCACACCGCCTCGCAGGCCGCCTCGCGCGAATGGCTGATGCGCACGACGGCCGCCGTGCCTTATCCGGAAATCCGCCAATTCCTTGCCCAATGCTGGCTGCCGGCCATGCAGTCGGCACACCTCGAGGGCGGCGCCTCCGGGGAGCGCTGGGTTCGCTGCAACACGGCGGTAGCCGAACTGCTATGGAGCTTCCAGGCCAAGGAAACGGCCGACGAGCGCAAACAGTTGCTGCTATTGATTCCGGCCCTGCTCAAGCGCATCAATGCCGAACTCGATCAGGCCGGCATCTCGACGGAAGCGCGAAAACCCTTTCTCGATGCCTGTTTCGAGTTACAGACGGCCGCCCTGCGCAACCGGAAAGCGCTTTCCGACCGCGCCGTGGCAGAAGAGAACGCAGCAATGCCAGAGGCCGCACCGGAAGAAGCGGTATGGCACACAGCGGATGGACGAAGCCTGCTGTGTTTCCCGCCAGGTGCGGCAGAGCGCCCGCCTGGCCCGCAACGCGGCAGCGCATGGCCGGAAGGCAGCTGGATCGCTTTCCGGGTCGCGCCGGAAAAGACCCTGTACGGCCGCCTGTGCGCCCGCTCCGCGTCCGGGACGCTGCTCCTGTACAATCCAGCCTGGCCTTACGCCGTGGCTCTGCCTCCCGCGCAGCTCGAACGACAACTGCATCTGGCACAGGCGCGCATCGTCTCCGCAACGCCTTTCTTCGACCGTGCGGCACAGCTTGCCCTGGAGAAAATCGGCAGCAGGCCGCCTGCCTGACCGGACTCCCGCGGGACAATCCCCGATACGCCGCACGGAGGTGTATAATCCGCCATCTATGCTATTGATTCCTAATTTATTTGCAGGCGACGCCGATGCATTTTGACGAACTCGGCCTCGCGCCTGAACTGCTGAAAGCCATTTCCGAACAGGGATACACAACTCCCACGCCGATCCAGGCGCAAGCGATTCCGATCGTGCTCTCCGGCAAGGATCTGATGGGCGGCGCACAGACCGGCACCGGAAAAACAGCCGCCTTCACCCTGCCGCTGCTTCAGCGCATCCTCCCCTTCGCCAGCCCGAGCCCGTCACCCGCGCGTCATCCGGTACGCATTCTGATGCTGGCACCGACGCGCGAACTGGCCATCCAGGTTTACGAATCGGTGAAAAGCTACAGCGCGCATGTCCCCCTGCGCAGCCTGTGCGTCTATGGCGGCGTTGACATCAAGCCGCAGATTGAAGCCATCCGCAAAGGGGTCGAGGTTCTGGTCGCCACCCCCGGACGCCTGCTCGACCTGGTCGAACAGAAATGCCTCAATTTTTCCAGCGTGCAGGCGCTCGTTCTCGACGAAGCCGACCGCATGCTGGACATGGGCTTCGTCCCCGACGTCACGCGCATCATCAATCTGCTGCCGCAACAACGCCAGAGCCTGCTCTTCTCGGCCACCTTCTCGGAGGAAATCAAGAAACTCGCCGACAAGATGCTGCAGCAACCGGTGCTGATCGAGGTTGCCCGGCGCAACACGGTGTCTGAGACCATTGCCCACCGCGTGCATCCGGTGGCCGCGGAGGCCAAACGCGCCTTGCTGGTGAAACTGCTCAAATCGGCGGAATACAACCAGGTTCTCGTGTTTACCCGCACCAAGCTCGAAACCAACAAACTGGCGCGCGAACTGCAGCGCGCCGGCATTTCCGCCGACTCGATTCACGGCGACAAGAGTCAGATCGACCGTTTGAAAGCCCTCGAAGCCTTCAAGAACGGTTCGACGCATGTACTTGTCGCTACCGATGTCGCGGCGCGCGGGCTGGACATCGACGACCTGCCGCACGTGATCAATTTCGAACTGCCGCATACCCCGGAAGATTACATCCACCGCATCGGCCGCACCGGACGCGCCGGCAAGCAGGGTGCGGCGATTTCTCTTGTTTCGGCACACGAAGTGCCGTATCTAGTGGAAATCGAGAAGTTGATCAAGAAACCGATCGAACAGGTCGTGGTGCCCGGCTACGACCCGGAGTACGACTACGAATACCCGCCCAGCGGCAAAAAAGGCCACCGCCGCCCGCCGGCGCCGCCGGCAAAGGTTGCCCCGGCAACCGCCGCGCGCCGCGACAGTACCGCACACGGCAAGGCCAGCCACCTCGCTGCCGATGGTTTCGATTTCAGCAAACCCTACGAATACAACGAACCGCATCCGGTCAGCGCAACTCCGGTTGGCGAACCGGCCTCTGGCAGCGTCCGCCCGCTCACCCGCGAGCATCCGCACAAGGCGCGTCGCCCGGTTGCCGCGCTGCTGGGCGGATTAGGCAGAAGCCCCGAACGCTGAACCCGCCGATAGCGCAGACATCCGCTTCAGGCGGGCTTTTTTTCCGGCGCGTCGACGAATTTCAGAATGACCAGCGAGACGTTGTCACCTTCGCCATGCGCCCGCGCACGGGCCCGCTCGATCAGGAGGGCGCACGCCTCGCGCGCCGAATAGGCGGCGAGCAGCGCACCGGGTTCGGCATCGCCGAAATAGCCCCACAGTCCGTCCGAACACAACAAAAAGGAATCGCCCGCCTGCAAATCCGCGGCCTCGCCATAATCGATGCGCGGCGCTTCCTTGCCGCCCAGCGAGGTAATCAGGATATTGCGGTTGGGATGCACCAGCGCCTGCTCGGCGCTGATCTTGCCGCTGGCCACCAACTGTTGGACGTAGGAATGATCGGTTGTGCAAAAGACCAGCCGTTCGCCGCGAAAACGGTACAGGCGGCTGTCGCCGCAATGCGCCCAGCTGACCTTGCCCGGCTGCAGGAGCAGCATGACCGCCGTGCTGTGCGGATCCTTTTCGTTGATGAACCGCGAGGCCTTGATCAGGACGTGCGCCTCCATGAGGCTGGATTCCAGCATCTGCTGCGGCGATTCGCTGCGCGGCGAGAACTGTTCGAGGCTGTTGCGCGCGGTGAAAATAACCTGCTGCGCCGCCAATGCGCCGCCGGCGTGTCCGCCCATGCCGTCGGCAACGACGGCAAGCGCCACCCCGCCTCCCCTGGGGTGCGGTATCAAGGCCACCCGGTCCTGCTGCTCCTTGCGATCCCCCTGATGCTGTGCCACGCAGGCATCAATGATGATTGGCATGTCGCTCGATCTCCCCGAAGCGGGCAGAATACCATGTTCCCTGCCTTGCGCACCGCGCCGGAACAGAAACAGAAACAGACGTAACGCTAGACGGACAGGTGATCGAGGTAAATAGCCACAACCTCTTTTTTCTCCCGCAGGAAAGACCGGGAAGTACCTTGCCGATATAATCGGGACAGCACTTTCCTCCTTCTCCTCAGGAATACGTTTATGGGCAACCGTCTGAGCAAAATAGTCACGCGCACCGGCGACGCCGGAAAAACCGGCCTTGGCGATGGATCACGCGTTACCAAGGATTGTCTGCGCATTGATGCCATGGGCGAGATCGACGAACTCAATTCCGGCCTCGGCGTGCTTCTTGCCGAACCGCTGCCCACGCCCGTCCGGGAGGCACTGCTTGGCGTGCAGAACGATCTCTTCGATCTGGGCGGCGAGCTGTGCATTCCCGGCACGCGCATCATCGGCGAACCGCACATCGCCCGCCTCGAAGCGCAGGTCAATGATTTCAACGCCGCCCTCAGCCCGCTGCAGGAATTCATTCTGCCCGGCGGCAGCCGCAGCGCCGCGCTGGCACACCTGTGCCGCGCAGTCTGCCGCCGCGCCGAACGCCGTCTGGTGCATCTGGGGCACGACGAAGAGGTCTCCGAATGCGCGCGCCGGTACGTCAACCGCCTCTCCGACCTGCTCTTTGTTGTCGGCCGTTGGCTCAATCACGCCGAAGGCGGCGGCGACATCCTCTGGCAGCCTAGAAAGAACCGCCCGTCCTGATCGTGCCCGGAAGAGCCAGCTGACAACTCAGGCCAGCGACAGGATAACGGCGACCAGCCAGCCGGCAAACGCGCCGAGCAGATGCGCGTCCTGCAGCAGGGCGGCGGCCGGGTCACCACCGCCGCCGCGACGATGCAGCAGGAAGAGGTAGCGGAAAACGCCATACACCACGAAAGGCACGGTATAGATCAGCTGCGTCGTGCCGTGCATGGCCACCGTCTCGGCGCTGACCGTATACAGGCTGTAGCTGACGATCGCCCCGGAAGCACAAATGCCGATCAGCTTGTCGAGCAGGGCCGGATCGTAATCGTCAAGCACCTGGCGATGACTGCCGGCGCCTCCGGCCAGCACGTTGAGTTCGGCGCGCCGCTTGGCAAAGCCGAGAAAGAGGGTCAACATCAGTCCGCACAACAGCAGCCAGTGCGAGGGGGCAATGCCGATACCCTCGGTACCGGCCAGGATGCGCAGCATGAAGCCGGCCGAAATGATGAACACATCGAGCAGCACCACGTGCTTGAGCCCCATCGAATAACCGACGTTGAGCAGCACATAAGCGATGACGATGAGCAGTACCGGCGGCGTCGCCGCATGCGCCAGCATCAGTGCACAAAGCAGGCAGGCGCCGGCCAGGAGCAGCGCCTGCGTCAGGTTGACGGCGCCCGAAGCGAGCGGACGATGACGTTTTTGCGGATGCGCACGGTCGCGCTCCCGGTCAGCCAGGTCATTGAGCACATATACGGCCGAAGCCGCGAAGGCAAAAGCCGCTGCCGCCAGAATCGCCTTTTCCAGAAGGATCGGATCACGCCAGGCGTGTCCGAACAACACGCCGACAAAAACGAACCCGCTCTTGATCCACTGGTGCGGTCGCAGCAACCGCAGGTACACCTTCAATCCGTTCATCGCATTCATGGTTCGTCCGGGAAATAACGTTGGCAGAATTCGCAGCCGCGTTGCGGCAATCGCTCCGGAATACGATAGTAGCGCGCGCGGATGCGGCGCAACACCTGTTCACGATAGGCGGCGTAATCGAAACCCCGGCCGAGGATGAGCCAGAAACGCACTCCCTGCAGGTCGAAACTGCGGTATTCGACGTGGTGGAAAAACCCGGCGTAATCGGCTTCGCGCGGCGCGCTGCGGCGCAAAATTGCGAGGTCGCGGCCGTCCTGCGTCCGCCAGTCGGTAACAAAATCGTCCTGCCGCGCATACACCGAACCCTGTCCGAACACGGCTACCGGGCGGCGGGCGGCGTATGCCAGGATCGCCGCCGGCGAATAGCCCTCCATAGCCAGCAACGCGTTGTCGGCATGCGGCCTGATCTGCGCCAGGACCTCGTCGGTACGGGCGGTGAGGACGATGCCGTCGTACAGCCGGATATTCTTCCAGGTCTGGAGCGGCAGGGCGACGAGCAGGGCAAACAACACCACATGCGCGGCGGCAAACCACGCCGAGCAACGCGTCAGGCGCAAAAGCGTGGCGACGGGCAGAAGCATCGCCGCCAGCACGGCAAACAGCGGAATGAAGGAAACCATCCAGTGCAGGCCGACCGGCCGCCCCAGCGAAAGCAGGGCAAACAGTGCCAGCGGCACGCCGAGCAGGCAGCAGGCGGCAAGCGCTTCGGGCATGCGACGCACACCGTCGGCGAGGCCGGCCCGGTGGCGCCACAGGGCGACGATCAGCCACGGCGTCGCCAGATAGAGCAGCGAGGCCAGATAGAGCAAGGGGTTACTCCACGACGCAGCGGCACCCTCGTTGCGATTGATGAAGTTGAACAGGATATTGACCCAGCAATGACCACTGTTCCACCACAGGTTGTAGAGCGGCGCCGGAAGCGCCGTAGCGAGCAGGACGAAAAATCCGCGCCAGCGCCGCGCATCGCGTCGGAAAAGGCACACATGCGCAAGGAAGGCCGCACCGAGCAGCGCCGCAAAATACTTGCCGAGGAAAGCCGCGCCGAGCAGGGCGCCGGCCATGCCATGCCAGAACAGCCCCTTTGCCGGTGAAGCGGCGCGCCGCAAGGCCGCCACATAGGCCATGATCGAGAGCATGGAAAACAGAATGACCGGCGTATCGGTGGTAATCAACACGTTCCACACATTGACTGGCTGCAGAAGCACCAGCAACGCGGCATAGCGCGCCCGTTCCGCCCCTTGCGGCCGCACCAGCCACCAGGCGCCATAGGCCAGAAGCAGCGGCAGCCATACGGCGGGAAGACGCAACAGCCACGACGCACGTGACAGCAACAGCAAACCGGACAGCCACCAGCCGACCATCGGCGGATGATCGTAATAGCCGCCCGCCGGATGCTCGCCCCACAGTACGAAATACGCCTCGTCGCCGGTCATCGGCAAGACCGCCGCGAACCACATACGGAAGACAACCAGCAGGAACAGACCGCACCAGATCAGGCTCTGCCGGGAGAAGCGCCGCGACGGCTCACGCATGACGCCTGCCTCCGAGCGGCAAAAGAACGGCACAAGCAAGGTTCATGCACGACTCCCGTGGCACGCCGCGATCCTGCCCGGCCTACTGGCTGGCCTTGACCAGGCGCCGGTCACGCACGCCCTGCGCCAGCAGATCGAGCGCCGCCAGCGAATCCTCCCAGCCGAGACAGGCATCGGTGATGCTCTGGCCGTATTCGAGAACGCCGCCCGGCACCAGGTTCTGCCGCCCTTCGACGAGATGCGACTCGATCATCACCCCCATGAGGCGATCCTCGCCGGCTGCCAGCTGCGCCGCGACATCGCGCGCCACGTCCATCTGGCGCCGGAAGTCCTTGTTGCTGTTGGCATGCGACAGATCGACCATGAGCCGCACGGCAAGCGCCGCAGCGGCAATTTCGTTCGCTGCCGCATCGACATGCGCGGCATCGTAGTTAGCCTCCTTGCCGCCACGCAGGATGACATGGCAATCCTCGTTGCCGGAGGTCGACACGATGGCCGAATGCCCGCCCTTGGTCACCGACAGGAAATGATGCGGCGACTGTGCGGCGCGAATGGCATCGATGGCGATGCGCACGTTGCCGTCGGTACCGTTCTTGAAGCCGACCGGACACGACAGCCCGGAAGCGAGCTCGCGATGCACCTGCGACTCGGTGGTACGCGCCCCGATGGCGCCCCAGGCAATCAGATCGGCCGTATATTGCGGCGTGATCGTATCGAGGAATTCGGTCGCGCAGGGCAGCCCCATTTCGTTGATGTCGATCAGCAGCCCGCGCGCCAGACGCAAGCCCTCGTTGATGCGGAAGCTGCTATCGAGGCGCGGATCGTTGATCAGGCCCTTCCAGCCGACAGTGGTACGCGGTTTCTCGAAATAGACGCGCATGACGACGAGCAGATCCTTCTCGAAGCGCGGCGCCACCTCTTTCAGGCGACGCGCATAATCGAGCGCCGTATCGACATCGTGGATCGAGCACGGCCCGATCACCACCAGCAGACGGTCGTCAGCGCCATGCAGGATGCGATGAATGGCCTGACGGGCATCAAAAGTCGTTTGCGCCGCCTGGGTACCGACCGGAAACTCGCGAAAGATGTGCGACGGCGGCACGAGCTCCTTGATTTCCTTGATGCGCAGGTCGTCAGTGTTCGGTTTGCTTTGCGGGGTCATCCACTATCCTCGGGCGTAAGCGTTCTCAAAGGGAGGCCATTTTACTCGAAGATGACGCCTGCGCGGCCTAGCCGGGAATCAGTCGACCGGAGGCGGCGGCATCACGCAGTTGCGCGATTTTTTCTTGCCCTGGTAAAGCATCACGTCGGCCTCGTTCAACATATCCTCGACGTTCCCGTTTTCGGCAAAGGCCGCCACGCCCAAAGTCAGGGTGATCGGCAAGCAGTTGTCCTGATAGACCAGCGCGCTCTCCTCGACTGCGCGCCGCAGCTTCTCGGCCAGACGGAGTGCCTGCTCCAGGCCGGTCGAGGCAAAGGCCATGAGGAATTCTTCCCCGCCCCAGCGGGCGACATAATCCTCCGCCCGGATATTGCTTCTGAGCACCCGCGCCACCTGTTTCAGGGCGAAGTCGCCGCATACGTGCCCATAACGGTCGTTGATCCGCTTGAAATGGTCGATATCGGCCATGACCACGCAAAAGCCTTCGCCCGACCTACGGCTGCGCGCCACATTCTCGTTGATCCGGTCGTACATCGCGCGCCGGTTGATCAGCCCGGTCAGCGGATCGAGGTAGGCCACTTTCTCCAGCTGCGAATACGCCTCGGAAATTTTCTCCTTGGCCACGATCAGTTCATCGCGCCCGCGGCGGATGTCGTCCATAAAGGAACGGATCATGCGCTCGATCTGGCGCTCGAACAGGGCCAGGACGAAAACCGAAGCGACGAGCACCAGTACCGCCACCAGGGCAAAGAACCCCAACTGGCGGACATAGGTGGCATCCATCTGTATCCGTTCACGCGCCACCAGCTCCTCGACATCGTCGAGATAGACACCGGTCGCCACGATCCAGTCAAAATCCTTGTACAGTCTGGCAAAAGTCAGCTTGTGCGCGATCTTGTCACTGTTCTTTTTCTTGAAGTAGTAATCGGAAAAAATCTCGCCCTCGGCCTTCACCCCCTCCAGCTCGACCTGGTAGGGCAGATTGCCCTTGATGTCGGTCATGCGGGTAGACAGCAGCATGCCTTCGCTTTCCGGCATATTGGGATGGACAAAGCGATCGGCATAGCCGTCGCCGCCGCCGTAGTCGATCACGTGGTTGATCCAGATATAGCCGTCATCGGGCAACAATGCCTTGTGAATCTGCTGCCGGATCCGCTCCTTGGCCATAGCATCGGCCCTGGCGTGCGCCAGAAAGGCATGCACACGGACGCCGTTGCCCAAAGATTGCGCCACATGCACCGCCTGTCGGGCGAAGAATGCCGCGCGGCTCTTCTCGTCGGTCAACGCCTGCCGCGTTTTTTCATCGAGCGAAGTGGAAAGAATCCTTTTCCCGCGCTCGTCGATGACGGCGTAATCGACGCCGGGAGAGGGCAGCACGGCAGGCAGGGAACGTCCGTCAGCGGCCAGGGCGGCCAGCAGCAAGGCCACGCGCCGGGCAACGCTGGTGTATTCGCCAACGACGCTCTGCCGCGTCGATTCGATGTCGGATATGGTCTTATAGACGGTGTCGCGGATATAGCGTTTCTTTTCGGCCACGATACCGCGCGACAACTGCCCGATTTTCGTCTCGTGCTCTTCCTTCATGTTGACGACGTAGGGAACGCCGAGCGCCACGAGCACCAGCACCACCAGCGAGAACCCCGCCAGGTAGTAGTAGCGGCGTATTTTTCTGTCGGACAAGGACATCGTACTTTCCTCCCCCAAGCTCCCGGCTGGCGGAAGCGGCAAACTCACACCGTGCCACCAACGGTCAGCCCGTCGATACGCAAGGTCGGCTGGCCAACACCCACCGGCACACTCTGCCCGTCCTTGCCGCACGTGCCGACGCCCGGATCGAGACCCATGTCGTCACCGATCATCGACACCTGGCGCATTGCCTGCGGACCGCTACCGATCAGCGTCGCGCCTTTAACCGGAAAAGCGACCCGGCCGTTTTCGATCATATACGCCTCGGACATGGAAAAGACAAACTTTCCGTTGGTGATGTCGACCTGCCCACCGCCGAAATTGACCGCATAAATGCCTTTTTTCACCGAGGCGAGGATTTCCTCGACGCTCTTGTCGCCGTTCACCAGGGTGGTATTGGTCATGCGTGGCAAGGGCAGATGCGCAAACGATTCGCGTCGTCCGTTGCCGGTCGGCGGCACGCCCATCAACCGGGCGTTGAGGCCATCCTGCATGTAAGCGCGCAAAATGCCGTCCTCGATCAGCAGCGTGCGCTGCGTCGGATGCCCTTCGTCGTCGATGTTGAGCGAGCCGCGCCGCCCCGGAAGGGTTCCGTCGTCGACTACCGTAACGCCCTTGGCCGCCACGCGCTGGCCGATCCGGCCGGAAAACGTGGAACTGCCCTTGCGGTTGAAGTCGCCTTCCAGGCCGTGCCCGACGGCCTCGTGCAGGAGGATTCCCGGCCAGCCCGGCCCGAGCACCACCGGCAGGGTGCCCGCCGGCGCCGGCCGCGCTTCCAGGTTAACGAGCGCCTGATGCACGGCGGCGTGCGCATACTCACGCAGCACGGCATCGCTGAACAGCGTGTAATCGCTGCGTCCGCCGCCGCCCGCCGACCCCTGTTCGCGCTGCCCGTTCTTGCCCTCGACAACGACGCTGATCGACACCCGCACCAGCGGACGGATATCGGCCGCCAGCCGCCCGTCGCTGCCAGCGACGAGAATCACTTCGTACTCACCGGCCAGATGCGCCATCACCTGCGTAACCCGGCCATCCTCGGCGCGCGCCAGCGCCTCCAGGCGTTCGAGCAGCCGCACCTTGGCCGTTGCATCGAGCGAAGCCAGGGGATCGAGCGGCTGGTACAGCGCGTGGCCGGGCGCCTTTGCCCCGGCCACAATACGCGTCCGCCTTTGCTGTCCGGCGTCGGCAATGGCGCGCACCGCCCTGGCTGCATCGTCCAGCGCCGCCCGGCCGATATCGTCGGAATAGGCGAAGGCGGTCTTCTCGCCGGACAGGGCCCGCACGCCGACGCCTTCGTCGATATTGAAGCTGCCCGCCTTGACGATCCCCTCTTCCAGGCTCCAGGCCTCGGAACGGCTGTACTGGAAATAGAGATCGGCATAATCGACGGCATGCGTCATGATCGTGCCGAAGACCCGGTTCAGCCCGGCAAGGTCGAGCCCGTAGGGCGTGAGCAGGGTTTGCTGCGCCTGCGCGAGCAGGGATTTGGTATTCACGGTCATTGATTTTCCGATGCTTGCGGATTTACATTCCGATGTTCTCGCCACCGCCGATAGCAAGACATTCTGCGCGCACTGGGCGCCGGTAAAAAAGCGGTTTCACTCTACATCACCCGATGCTTCAGCGCCGGCAGGCTGTCGCGCACGCCGGAGAGTCGCTCCGGGTCGATCTCGCCAAGCACGACGCCTGCACCCCGGTCACGACAGGCGAGCACTTCGCCCCAGGGGTCGATCAACAGGCTGTGCCCATAAGTTTCGCGCCCGTTCTCATGCCGCCCCCCCTGGGCAGCAGCCAGCACGTAGCACTGATTCTCGATGGCGCGCGCGCGCAACAGGACTTCCCAGTGCGCACGTCCGGTCGTTGCGGTGAACGCGGCAGGAATCACCAACAGATCGACCCCCCCGAGCGCACGGTACAGCTCGGGAAAGCGCAGGTCGTAGCAGATCGACAGACCGATGCGTGCAAAAGGCGTATCCACGGCCACCGGCACCTGCCCCGCCTCGATACCCGCCGCCTCGTCGTAGCGCTCCTTGCCACGCTGAAAACCGAACAGGTGAATCTTGTCGTAGCGCGCCACCCGCTCGCCCTGCGGGTCATAGACCAGACAGGCGTTGCGCACCTTGTGCGGCACGCCCGCACGCAGCGGCAGCGAACCACCAACCAGCCAGATGCCATGCCGGCGCGCCGTCGCGGCAAGAAATTCCTGCAGCGGCCCGCACCCATCTTCCTCGCACAACGCCAGCTTGTCGCTCTCGCGCAAGCCCATGAGCGGAAAATACTCGGGCAGCGCCACCAGCTGCGCGCCGCATCCGGCCGCTTCATCGATCAACGCGGCAGCGGTCGCCAGATTCTCCTCGACGCACGCAGTCGATACCATCTGCACCGCAGCCACGCGGGTTTTACCGGCCGCGCGCACGGCCTCGGATTTACTGGGCTGAAGAATCACGTTCGCCTCCTGCCGGAACCGTAGCGCCGGTGCCCTGCTCCGCTCCGGAAACCTTGTCGACCTTGGGATCATCCCACGTTCCGGTCACCCGGTAATGGTAACCGAACATCTGGTTGAGCGGATTCTGCAACACCTTGTGCGCCAGCAGGCTGGCCACGCCGGCGACCGGATTGACAAGCGCGATACCAAGCGCCGCCGTACTGCCGATTTCCGGTTGTACATTGACCGTCAGATACTGCGTTTCGTGCTTCAGATCGACCTCGCCGCGCATCACCACACGCGCCGAGGGGCCGTCGATCTGCAACCGATCGGTACGCATCACCCCGTTCTGAACGAGCAGCTTGCTGTTCATGCTGTCAAACGCGAACCCTTCGCTAAAAACATCCTTGAAATCGAGGCTGATGCGCCGCGGCAGGCTCTGCAGGCTGATGAGTCCGATCAGTTTGCCGGCTCCGCCCGGATCGATCTTGACGAATTGTCCCTTGCCGGCCTGCAGGTTCATCTCCCCGTTGAGCGAAGCGAAATTGAACGCCAGCGGCGAGCCTTTCCAGTTCATTTTCCCTTCCAGCTTCGCGGTTGCGGCATGCACGGCACCAACATAGCCGAGGCGGTCGAGCAATTTGCCGACGTCCGGGCTGTCGACCCTGAAATCGAGACGCGTACTGCTCGCCTTGCCCTTGCCCGTCGCCACCTGCCATTGCCCGCTGCCGTTCAGCACGCCATACGGATTCATCATCTGCACCTTGTTCAGCCGCCAGGCGCCGCCGTCGTTACGCGCCTGCAGCTCAAGCCGGCCAAAGCGGCGCACACCGACGGAAAAATCGTCGACGACGATGTCGAGTGCCGGCAGATCGGTCTCGCGCTCGCTGCCCGCTTCGGGCTCTTCCGCCGCCGCCGAGGATTCGAGCGCCAGCTGTTTCAAACGCGCACTCAATTTCCCGCTGCCGCTACCGTTCCATTGCAGCTCGCCGCACGCCTGACGCGCATCGAGGCGGATTTTCCAGCCGGCGGCGAAAGGCTGCGCCAGCACATCGACCTCGTTTACATGCCGGCCGAAAAAGAGGACGTCGGCGCTTTTCAGGCTGACCGTATCGGGCACGAAAGGCGCCGCCGGCGAAGTGGCCGTGGCGGAATTTGCCGGCGCACCCTGCAGAAGCCCGCGCCAGGCGTCAAGATCGATGCTGTGGGCAGCGACGTTCACGGCAAAGCCCTTCTCCGGCAGCACCGGGGCGGTGCCGACGGCCAGCACACCGCGTTCGGGGACGAAACCTTCGCCCTGCTGGCGCCGCACCAGCTGCAATGACAGGATATTGCCCAGCGTCAACGCAATCCGGTCACGCGTGGCCACCTCGCTGCCCGCCTTGCGTCCGGCCGGAAGCGGCAATAGCCGTTTCTCGAAGCGCAGCGGCAAGGCTTCCCCGGCATCCTTTTTCAGCGGCTCGGGCAAGTTCGCCGCCACGCCAACCATGTTCGAATCGACCACCAGATCGGCGTTGCGCCTGTTGATGCGTACCTCGCCGCGATACGGCGCGCTCCCCGACAGGCGCGAGAGCAGCGGCGAATCCGACTGCCGGCGCATCTGCTCGACGTTGAACGTCCCGTTGGCGGCAATCAGCACCTTGCCGTCCTTCTGCAGACCGCCGCGGATTCTGAGCGGACCGCCGAAGAGAATGCCGGTGATTTCCGGCACGCGCAGATCCCTGCCGGTAAACTGCACCATGCCATTGACCTGGCGAATCGGCGGCAATGCCGTATCGACACTCACCTCGTTGTTCAGAAAGCGGTAACTGCCTTCCACCTCGGATCGCCCCAGATACGCTTCGTCGAGCGGAATCCGCAGACGCAGGTCGAGACGTCCGTTGCCGCTGGCGCGCATGCCGTCGGTAAAACGATCGATACGCTCGGCTACCGGACTTTGCTCGATGAACTTGAGGAACTCGCTGCTCGCCCCGTCCGCCTGGCCTTTCACCAGAAGCGTCGAAATCGGCTTGTCGAAATCGGGAATCTCGACGCGCGTCTTCGTCAGCCGGGCGCCAAGAATTGCAGCGCGCTGCGCATCGACCACCATGCCGTTGCCCTCGAAACGCAGCTGTCCATGAATCCCGTCGATGCGCGGCCAGCCCCTGGCATAATCGAGCACGACATCCTGCGCCTTGACCGTTACCAGAAACTGTCCCTTGCTTTTATCGACGAAGGGAAAGTCGCGCAGATCGCCCTTCAGCGCCAGACGCGCCTCGCTGGCGCTGCCCGCCAGCAGCGAATCACGTAGCCAGTGCCGCGCCCCGGCTCCGACGGCATGCGGCATGTAGCGCCAGACGGCACGTGCATCGCCACGCGACAGAGAAGCGTTCAGATCGATGAAACCCGGCCCCTCGCCGGTATGGCGATAAACGCCGCGCGCCGACCCTGCCGCATCCGGCCCGGCAAACTCGGACTGCGCCAGATGTACGCGCAGTCCGTCGCTGCCGGAAGTCCATTTCAGCTGCGCCCTGAGCGTATCCCAGGACGACTGCGCTTCGGGAAACACACGGGGCAGATCGATGCGTACATCCTGTGCGCGCAAGACCAGCTGCCCGCTTTTCTCGTTCGCCTGCACGCTGCCGGACAGGCCGGAAAAGCCCGGCAAATCGCCCTGTGCGCGCACAGCAAGGTCGGCAAAACCGGCCTTCAGCGCATAGGTTCGCAAGCGCTCGGCATCACCCGTCCAGCGCGCACTCAGCGCGCTGATCGTGCCGTGTGGCGCATAATCCTTCAGCAGCCGGCGCGTCTGCGCGTCGAGCGGCAGATACTCGACCAGACGCGACAAGGCGTCCAGATCGAGACGATTGGCGCTGACGCGGCCAGTGTTCGACGCATCGTCCTGGCGCTGCCATTCGACGCGAAAATCGGTCGGTTCGATACGCAACGCGACGCCACGCGCATCGGCCGCATGCCGCGTCAGCAATTCGAGCGCACGCCCGTAAGCGACAAAACCGCGCTCGCCCAGGCGACCGCCGACCCGTCCGGACAGTGTTTCGAGGTCGATCGACGGGACGTCCGGCGACAGGCGCAGACCAACGTCCTGCAACGCCACGTCAGCCGTCACCTCGGCCAGCTGCCCGGCGGAAAATTCGAGCCAGGAACGCAGGGCGCCACGCCCGTGCGGCAAATCGACGGGATAATCGATCCATTGCCGCCAGACGGCAAGATCGACGTAATCGACCTGGGCAAACACGCTGCCATCCCAATGCCGCATTTGCCGTACATCGGAGCCCCAGAAGTTGCCGCGCAAATCGATGCGCGAGGCCAGGGCGGCTGGCGGCTGCGCCGTCAGGCCAAAGCGGTGCCGCCGCCAGTCGTTGTCCAGCGCCAGGTTCACCGCATCGAGAACGAGCGTCGGCGCGCCGCGCAATTCATCGTCCCAGACGATTTTCGCCCCGTGGATGCGAATGCGCTGCTGCGCCAGGATCCATTGCATGATCGAGCGGTCGTCCTGATCCTGCGCCAGCGGGATACCGGCAATGAAGATGCGCCCTTGCGCATCGCGGCGCAGGTTGAGTTGCGGTTCGTCGATGCGCAGCAAGTCGAGCGTCAGCCGTGCACTGGGTAGCGACCACCAGGAAAGGATCGCCTCGATGCGTGAGAAGGCCAGCGCCGGACGGCCTTCGCCATCGGCGACATGGACGTCGAACAGCGTCAGATCGGGGTTGATACCCTGCCAGTGCGCCTCGATACGCCCGATGCACACCTCCTGCCCCATGCCCTGACTGAGCAGACGCTCAATCTGTGGCCGATAGGTCTCGATCTGCGGCAAAAGCGCATAGCGCAACAGCAACGCCAAGGCGACGAAAACGAAATAGCTCAGTCCGGCGCCCCAGGCGAACACGCGCCCGACGCGCCGCAACAACGGCGAGCGAAGCGCCGCCGCAAGAGACGACGAACGGCGCGCCATAGCGGTACGCAAACGGGAAAGGCGCGTCATGCGCGAACCGCCAGCGGAATTTTTTGCCAAGGTTTGATATGCGTCACTAGAATGGCGTCGTCGCGAAGATTCTCAGAAGCCTCAATTGTAACGGCTTTGGCCGGACAATCCACCGCTCCCACCGGGAAGGAAATGACCGAGAAATGACCGAAAACAGCCTCGCCGGCGCCTGGCCGGAAGCCCTCCGGCACAGCCGTTACCTGCGCCAGTTGCTCGCCGCCCGCCCGGAAGTGGGCGCATGGCTCACGCAACACGCCACGCATCCGCTCGATGCCCGGCTGATGCGCGACTTCCTCGCCGCCACACCGCTCGACGACGAGGAGCAACTGAAGTCCGCCCTGCGCGCCCTGCGCCAGCGCATCATGGCCGCACTCATCGTGCGCGACATCGGTGGCCAGGCGAGTCTGGCCGAAGTCGTCGAGAGCATGACGCAACTGGCCGACATCTGCACCAATACCGCACTGGCCGTCATGCACCGCCTGCTGGCTGCGCGCTTCGGCGAACCGCTCGACGCGCGCGGCCAGCCGCAGCGCCTTCTGGTCATCGGCATGGGAAAACTCGGCGGGCGCGAACTGAACGTTTCCTCCGACGTCGATTACATCTTCATTTATCCGGAAGACGGTGAAACGGCTGGCGGCCCCGGCCTGCGGGCAATCGAGAATTATGACTTTTTCGTCCGCCTGGGCAAGAAACTGATCGCCGCGCTGAACGAAGTCACCGCCGACGGCCGGGTTTTCCGCGTCGATATGCGCCTGCGGCCGAACGGCGATTCGGGCGCCCTCGTCGGCTCGCTCGTTTCGCTGGAAAACTACCTCATCACGCAGGGGCGCGAATGGGAGCGCTACGCCTGGATCAAGGCGCGCCTGCTCAATGCCGACGACAACCTGCAGGAGGAATGGAAGACGGCGCTGAAACAGATCGTGCGCCCCTTCGTTTTCCGCAAATACCTCGACTTCGGCGCCATCAACGCCATGCGCGATCTGCATGCCCAGATTCGCCGTGAAGTCGCGCGCAAGGACATGGCCGAACACATCAAGCTGGGGCCGGGCGGCATCCGCGAAATCGAATTCATCGCCCAGGTCTTCCAGCTCATTCGCGGCGGTCGCGATCCGGTACTGCAGATCCGCCCGACGCTGGCCGTGATCGCCCGGCTCGTCGAGCGCCGCCTGCTCCCGGCCGACAGTGCCGAGGAACTGAGCGCGGCCTACCATTTTTTGCGCCGCCTGGAACACCGCCTGCAATACGTCGACGACGCACAGACGCACATGCTGCCTGGCTCTGCCGAAGAACTCCGGCAAATCGCCCTGTCGATGGATTTTCCCGACTGGGATGCCCTGAGCGCCGTGCTGGAAAGCCACCGCCGTAACGTCGCCCGTCATTTCGAGGAAATTTTCTCCGCCCCGGACGAAGGACAGCATGCCCTGGCCGGACTCTGGTTCGAGGAAAGCGACGGCGACGACGCGCTGCAACAGCTCGCCGAACTCGGCTTTGGCCAGCCACGCGAAATGCACGCCCGCCTGCACGGCTTCCGCGCCAGCGCCCGCTACCAGCAGCTGCCGGTCGGCAACCGCGAACGTCTCGACGCCCTCGGACCGCGCCTGATCGAAGCGGCAGCGCAAACCGCCCATCCGGACGCCACTTGGCAGCGCGGCCTCGATTTTCTCGACACCATCAGCCGCCGCGGCGCCTACCTGGCGCTGTTGCAGCAATACCCGCAAACGCTGGACAAAGTTGCCGAAATCATCGGCAGCTCGGCCTGGGCGGCAAGCTACCTCACCCGCCATCCGATTCTGCTCGATGAAGTACTCGACCCCCGCCTGTACGAAATCGCCACCGACTGGGACGATTTCCGTGCCGGTCTGGCACAGCGTCTGGGCGAAGTAGCCGGCGATACCGAACGCGAAATGGACGTCCTGCGCGAAGCGCACCATGCACAGGTCTTCCGCCTGCTGGCGCAGGACATCGCCGGCATGCATAGCGTCGAGCGCCTGGCCGACCACCTGAGCACCCTCGCCGACATCATCGTGCACACCACCTTGCAGCTGTGCTGGGAAAAACTGCGCCAGCGCCACCCGCATCCCGAACGCGAGCCGCGCTTTGCCGTCATCGCCTACGGCAAGCTGGGTGGCAAGGAAATGGGCTACGGCTCGGACATCGACCTCGTTTTCCTGCACGACGACCCCGAAGCGAACACCGGCGAACTGTATGCCCGCCTCGTTCAGCGCATGAGTTCCTGGATGTCGAGCCAGACCCCGGCCGGCATCCTTTTCGAAACCGACCTGCGTCTGCGTCCGAACGGGGAAGCGGGGATGCTGGTCAACACGCTGGAAGGTTTCCGCGCCTACCTGCTGGAAAAAGCCTGGCCCTGGGAGCATCAGGCGCTGACGCGCGCCCGCTTTTGCGCTGGCGACGCCCGCCTCGGCGCACAGTTCGAGGCGCTGCGCGTGGAAATCCTGCGCCAGCCGCGCGACCTGGAAAAGCTGCGCGCCGATGTGCTGGCCATGCGCCAGCGCATGCTCTCTGCCCACGCCACGCACAGCGAGGAGTTTTTCGACATCAAGCACGATCCGGGCGGATTGATCGACGTCGAGTTCATCGTCCAGTACCTGGTGCTCGGCCACGCGCACACGCACGAACGCCTGTGCGGCGACCTCGGCAATATCGCCCTGCTCGGCATCGCCAGCGAACTGGGGCTGATCCCTTTCGAACTGGCCGACCCGGTACGCGACATCTATCGCCAGTACCGCCGCCTGCAACACGCATTCCGCCTCGACGGCATGCATCGTGTGCGCGTCGAACGGGCGGCCTACGTGCGCAGCATCGAGTGCGTGCGCGCCTTGTGGGATTACGTTTTCCCTGCCGCCCCGGCTTCATGAAGCGCACCTTGCGTGTTGTGTAAAAGCAACAGAATCCGCGCAAAGAAAAGCCAAAACGATGCGAAAATAATGCCCCCGCGCCTAGCGCCGCACGCTTTTCCCGGCTAGGATGCGGCACAATTCGAAAAACACCCTGAACACTGCAGTTATCGCCCATGCCCAACACACAAACCGACGCCGATCTGGAACGCTGCACCCTGAGCGGACGGCGGGAAATCGTCTTCCAGCTGCGCAACCTGATCCGGCAGAAACAGCGCATTTCGGTTACTTTCGACGAAGGACGGCAAAGTTTCCTGAGCGTGCTGATCGATCTCTCGGAAGACAAGGACACCCTCTATTTCGACATCAGCGGCAGCGAGGAGAGCAACCGTGCCTTCCTGCGCTGCGAACGCTGCCAGTTTTCCGGCATTATCGGCGGCATCCGCATCCAGTTCTCCGCCAGGCAGGCCCGCCTCGTCCAGTTTGCCGGCGAGCGCGTCTTCGCCATTGCCCTTCCCAAAACACTTCTCCGCCTGCAGCGCCGCGAAGCCTTCCGCCTGCAACTGCCGAGCGGAAAACCCTACCTCTGCCACCTGCAGCGCGGTACGGCAGATGAAATGACGCTGCCGCTCTACGACATTTCGGTCGGTGGCCTCGGCATCCAGGTGGCGGAAAAACCCCAGTTCGAGGCCATGGAGCTTCTGGAAAACAGCTGGCTCGATCTGCGCGAATCGGGCGCCTTCCCGATCACCCTCGAAGTGCGCTACATCATGGCCACCGAAAGTCGGGCACGCAAACCGCTGTGGCACATGGGCTGCCGTTTCGTCAACCTGCCGCTGGCCAACGAAACCCAGATTCAGCGCTTCATGGCACGCATCGAAGTCGAGCTGCGCGCACTGACGGCAAACTGAGCGCCCCGCCCTCCGGAGCGAAGCGGAACGCACTGTGGCACAAGCGAAACGCCGGCCAGTGCGGCATTTCCCGTCATGGCGACAGCTCGCCTAAAACAGTTTCCCGACTTTCCGCATCACCTGCCCACCCGCCTCCCCCGCGCCTTTGCCGAGATGGCCCAGCTGGTCGAAGCGGATTGCCAACGACAACTGCTTCTTCAGCGCCCCGGCAATCTCCTGACCGAGTTCGGCCGAAGTCATCCCACCCTGAGCCTTACCCAGGTCGTGCAGACGAAGATCGGGCAACGTCACGTCGATCATCGCTCCGCCCAAGAAAGACGCGGCGGCATGTGCCTTGGCGCCCTGAATGACGAATTCCCCGACGATCATTTTTTTTGCCGGCTTGCCCGTTTGCGCCGCGCCAGCCGACGATTTGCCGCCGCTTCCGAGGTGGGCAGCGATATTTTTCTGCAACGCATCAAAATTGGTCAGGCGCTCGCCTTTCTCGTAAATGATATCCGGCGCAATGATGGCAATGCGATGAATGCGCACGACTTCCCGCGCCAGACTGCCGGGGTCGATGGCGACGCGGAGTTCCTTGACCTTGAAGGCATGCGGCGTCCTGAAGCCGTGCGGATTGCCGATACTGAGATCGGAAATCCGCCCGTTACCGTTCAAGGCGCTGATGCTGACGCCACCAACAGTCACTTTGGCCTGCGTCATTTCGCTGCCGTAGGTAACCATTGCCTGGCGCACCAGATGATCGATATTCCCGCTGAGCCAGAACAGGCCACCGAGCACGGACATCGTCAGAACTGCCAGAACCACGACCAATTTTTTCATGACCAGGCTCCTTGCCGGAAAGAATAACGCGCACCATGAAACGAAAATCAGGAGGGAAATGTGCCAGGAATCGCACGCCCGGATCATGGCGACGCGACTTCCCTCATACTAGGGAGAAGTGTGGTCGTTTGACAAACAAATTCTCGCCGAAGCAAGGCACGCTGTCTCACTTGCGCACTTGACGCGGCTGATAGAATGCGCCCCATGAAAGTTAACCACATCCCCACCCGCAGCATCGCGCCGGTTGCCGGCAATCCGCGCGCCGTAGACATCATCGACCAGACGCGGCTGCCGTACGTTTACACGCGCCGCCGTCTGGCCTCGCTATCCGATGCGGCACATGCCATCCGCGACATGCAGGT
>CAYTWY010000017.1:0-4030 GCA_964440925.1 uncultured Propionivibrio sp.
CGCCAAATGGCGATCTCCAGCATGATTGCCCGAAGATTGGCGTAAAAAGGCCGTCTTCGGGCATCATCGTGTGGTTTTTGCAGCGGCGCTGCCGTTTCCTGTTTCTGCCTGAATGTCGTCCGACATGAATACACGCTGGCTGTTCCCTCTCCTGCTGCTTTCCCTGGCTTCGGCGCCGCTGCCTGCGGCAACGGATACCTATACGGACGCGGGGAATGCGACGTGGACGGCGCCAAGCGGCGTCAGTTATGTCGATGTCCAGGTCTGGGGCGGTGGCGGTGCGGGCGGCGGACAGGATCGGAATTCCGATGGCGGTGGTGGTGGCGGCGGTGGCGCGTATTCGCTGAAACGGTCGATTGCGGTAGTTGCCGGGACGACCTATAACCTGCAGGTGGGCGCGGGCGGGATAGCGGTCGCCGGGGCTGCCGGCGGTGCCGGTGGCGATTCGTATTTCAACAACGCGGCGACGGTCATGGCCAAGGGCGGTTCCGGCGGCAGTCCGTCAACCGGAACGCCGCCGCCCGGCGGCGCCGGCGGTGTGGCGGCTTCCGGCGTTGGCGATATAAAATTTTCCGGCGGAGCCGGCGGGCGCGGGCGCAATAGCAGCACCGGGCGCGGCGGCCCCGGCGGTTCCTCGGCCGGAACCGCCGCCGACGGAACAAGCGGGGCGACGACCTGGTCTACGCTGACCGCAGCGGCGGCGCCGAGCGGTGGCGGGATCGGCGGCAACGGCGGCGATACGAATGAAGATGGCAATGCGCCGGCCTCGGGCAGCGGCGGGGGCGGGGGCGGTTCGGGCGAGGGAAATGATC
Source organism: uncultured Propionivibrio sp. (assembly GCA_964440925.1). Classification (GTDB taxonomy): domain Bacteria; phylum Pseudomonadota; class Gammaproteobacteria; order Burkholderiales; family Rhodocyclaceae; genus Propionivibrio. The sequence continues at coordinate 813 of CAYTWY010000017.1, forward strand.
GCAGGGGCGGGAATGGCGCGCCCGGCAAGGTGGTGATTTCCTATCTGCCGTGTACGCCGCCGGCGAATATTCCTTCCGACATCAGCGTCAGTTGCGTGTGCGATCCTTTCGGCCGGCCGAGCCTCAACCCGTCGCCGATCTTCGGCGGCGCCTGGGTGCTGTCGAACAGTGACGGGTTGGGTAATCCGTCGATCAACGCCAGTACCGGCCTGCTGCACCTGACCGATAATCTGGCCAACAATGCCAAGGCGGCGACGGCGCCGGGGATTTTTCCGGCGGCGGGCAACTACATTTCCGTCGAGTTCCGCCATTATGCCTACAACGGTAACGGCGCCGACGGCATGGCGGTAACGCTTTCCGACTACAGCGTGCCGGCGGTTCCCGGTGCTTATGGCGGCTCGCTCGGTTACGCCCAGAAAACGGGGATCAACGGCTTTGCCGGCGGCTGGATCGGCGTGGGGCTCGATGAATTCGGCAATTATTCCAACGCCAGCGAGGGGCGCGTCGGCGGTATCGGAACCCACCCTGATTCGGTTGGCGTACGTGGGCCGGGCAAGGGGACCAGCGGCTATCGCTGGATGGGACAGTGGCTTGGCGGGCTGGCGATTGATTCGCCGAGCGCAACCAGTCCGGCGCCCGGCTCGATGTATCAGGTGATCGTCGATGCGCGCGCTTCGGCGAGCAGTACGATCAATGTCAGCGTCAACCGTGATACCACCGCCAAGGACGGCAGCGCCTATGCCGCGCTACTTGCGCCGTTCAACGCCTACAGCGAGGCGAATTACGCGGTGAGTCAGGGCTGGATCAGCAAGATCGTTCCGGACTACTGGAAGATTTCCTTCACCGGCTCGACCGGTTCGAATACCAACATTCACGCCCTCGGCGCGCTGCGCATTTGCGCGCAAACCGTGCTGCCGTCGGGCGACGGTACGGCGAGCGGTTTTTCGGCCATTGACGAGGCCTATGCCGCGACACCGGTCTACCAGACCTTCCAGACCGGCCATATCTACATGAAACTGGCCGGTGTGCCTTTCCAGCTGTGGGTGGCGGCTTTGCAAAGCGCGCCGGCAGCGGGAATTTCGGTCGACTATTCGAAGAGCAGCGCCAAATACGTGCAGGTCAAACTGGTCGATAACAGCGACGGCGTGTGCGGAAGCGATGCCAGCCGTACCTGCAGCAGCGCGTGCACCGGCAAGGCAGCAGTCGAGACGGGCAGCGGCGCGACGCAGATCGCGCTCTTTCCCTCCGGGGCGTCGACCGGCGTGGCGTCGCCGTCGCCGACGTTCACCCTTGGTGGCGCGTACAAGAACCTGATCGCCGTGATGAAGGAATGCACGACCTCGGCGTGCAGCGCTTTTACCTCGACGACTGCGGCGTGTTCGGCCGACTCGTTCTCGGTGCGCCCGCATGCCCTGAACCTTCTGCCGAGCACGGCGAGCAATGTGGCGAGCAGCGGCACGCCGGTGTTCAAGGCCGGCGCAGACAGCTTCACGCTCAACGTCGAGGCCGAGACGTACAACCTGTCGGCGAGCGGCGCGCCACAGACTTTGAGCAAACTGACGAGTTACAGCGGCACGCCGAAAGTCGGCATACTCGATACCGCGCCGATGGGCAGCGGCACGTGGACGGCGGGCAGCCTGTCGCTGGGGACGATGCTGGCGGCGGCCGTTTCGGGCGTCTCGAGCAATACGCCGACCTATAGCGAAGTCGGCCTGTTCCGGCTGGCCGGGGCCTGGCCGAAAACCGCCGGTTATGCGGGCGGCGACGATAGCTCGCTACGCGGGGTGTATGACGGCGTGCAGTCCGCAAGCGAGTGCGCCAGCTTGAGCACGGCGCAGTGCGATGCCTTGCGGCAGGTGAGCTGGACCGGCGTTGATGGGGTTAGCACCAAGAGCGACTGCGTGCTGGACAGCTTCAGTAACCTCAAGGTTGATGGCAAATACGGCTGCAACTTCGGCGCGCTGGCACCGCAGACCTTCGGGCGCTTCATCCCGGCGAATTTCGTGGCGGCAGCCAGTGGCGGGACGGCGGCTTGTGCGGCGGGAGGGTTCAGTTACATGGGGCAGGCGTTTGCCACGCCGCTCAACATGACGGTCGAGGCGCGCAACGGTAGCGGTGCGCGGACGCAGAATTATTCCGGCAGTTTCGCCACCGGCGTCGTGAGCCTGCAGATGGAGAATGCCAACAGCGGCACGGCGATACCCGCCGCGCGGCTCAATGTGACCAATGCGCCGGCCTGGAGCAGCGGCGTCTACAGCATCGCCGCCGACCGCTTCCTGCGCGCGGCGGGCGGGCCGGATGGCGCCTTCGATGCGCTCGACATCGGCCTTGCGGTGAACGACGAGGCGGCGCTGGCGGCAAACGTGCGCCCCTACCTGCTGACGCGCGACATGGACGCGGCAAATAGCGCGTGCACAGCCGATCTGACCGGGCTGTCGACCGCGTCTGAGGTGTGCAGCGCCACCCGCCTTGTCAATGGTGCGCAGGTACGCTTCGGCCGCCTGTGGCTGGGCAACGCCTACGGCAGTGGTGTACGCGCTCTGGCGCTGCCTTACGAGGCACAATACTGGAATGGTCTGGCGTTCATCACGAATACGCTGGATAGCTGCACGGCGCTGGCCGCGGCCAACGTTGCGCTCGGTAACAAGCAGGGGGCGCTGACGACCTACGCGCCGACGCCGGTCGTTAGTGCCACGACGACGAACGGGCGTGGCAGCATCACCCTGGCGGCGCCGGGGGCGAGCCTGGCGGGCAGCGTCGATGTCAAGCTGGCGCTCGGCTCAGGCGGTACGCCCGCCAATTGTTACGGCCTGGGCGGCGGGACGGCGGCGGCGTTATCCTACCTGAGCGGCAAGTGGTGTGGCGCAGATTATGACCGCGACCCGGTGGCGCGGGCGAGCTTCGGCCTGTCCGGCAAGAGCCGCCAGATCTTTTTGCGCGAGGGCTACAGGTGATAAACAAGGGCAAGGAGCGCGGCTTTACCCTGGTGGAACTGATCAGCGTCATGGTGCTGATCGGCATCCTGTCGGTCGCGGTGCTGCCGCGCTTTTTCGAGCAGAACGTTTTTGCCGCGCGCGGTTTTTTCGACGAGACGAAAGCCTTGCTGCGCTATGCCCAGAAAGTCGCCGTGGCGCAACGCCGGACGGTGTGCGTGGCCCTGGCGGCGAACGGGGTGGCGCTGGCCATCGACTCGAACAACGATGGCCTGTGCAATGCCA
>CAYTWY010000017.1:4130-25516 GCA_964440925.1 uncultured Propionivibrio sp.
TCGGGCTGGTCGGCATCCTGTCGGTGATGAATATCACCACACGCCATAGTGCCGACCCGATGCCGCGCAAACAGGCGCTGGCGATGGCCGAGGCAATCCTGGAAGAAGTGCTGGCGAAAAGTTATTGCGATCCGGATCTGCTGCCGCCGGCGTGCGGTGTGTCGCGCGAGGCCGACCGCGCCTTGTACGACGACATCGCCGATTACAACGGACAGACGATTGCCGGCGATGCGACGCTCGGAGCCGCATCGGTGCCGGCGCTGGCCGGGTTTACGGCGGCGGTGACGGTGGCTGCGCCGGCGGCGGTCAACGGGGTGATGCTGCGCCAGGTGACGGTTACGGTAAGCGGCGGCATCGAACCGATCACGATTTCGGGTTACCGGGCGGAGGGATTATGAGCGGGCCGTCTCGTCTACCGCGCCGGCTGCGCGGCTTCACCCTGATTGAAGCCGTTGTGGCCATCGTCATCACCGGCATCGTCGCCGGCATGGTGGCGGTGTTCATCCGCAGCCCGGTCGAAGGCTATCGCGATGCACAGCGCCGTTCCGAACTCTCCGATGCCGCCGATACCGCGGCCCGGCGTCTGGCGCGCGATCTGCGTCTGGCGCTGCCGAACAGCGTGCGCGTGGCGAGCGATGCCGACGGGCAATGCCTCGAATTCATGCCGACCAAGATCGGCGCGCGTTACCGTGCCGCTGTCGATACGGTCAATGGGGCCGCCACCGGTTACGGCGACCTGCTCGATTTCACGACGGTCGATGCGGCTTTCGACATGCTCTGGCCCAATGGTAATTTACCGGCCGCCAGTCAGATCGCCGCCGGCGATGTGGTCGTGGTGTACAACGATGGCAGCGCTAGCGGCGATGCCTACAGCGGCGTTAATGCCATCCAGGTGGCGAATGTGGCGGCGGGCGGTTCGCCCAATACGACGGCTATCACTTTTGTCGCAGCCGGCGCGGCGGCGCCGTTCGGGCGCAAGCAGTTGCCGAGCGAATCGCCGTTTGGCCGCTTTCAGGTGATTCCGGCGGGAACGCACGTGGTGTCGTATCGCTGCAATGCCGGTCGGCTGACCCGGCATGCGCGTACCTTGGCCTCTGCCTGGGCGCGACCGGCCAACTGCGCGGCGATGGTGGCCGGAGCGACGACGGCGGTGCTGGCGACCAACCTGACCGTGTGCAGCCTGAGCTACGACCCGCCCGGCGCAAGTACGGCGCTGACGCGCTTTGGCATCGTCTCGATCAGCCTGGGCATTGGCGCCGCCGGGGAAGCGGTGAGCCTCTACCAGCAAGTGCATGTGGATAACACGCCATGAGCCACGCGATCCTTTTCCCCGCCGCTGTGCGGCAAGGCGGTTTTGCCATCGTTTCGGCGATCTTTCTCCTCGTCGCGCTGGCGGCGCTGGGCGCGGTGATGGTCTCTTTTTCCAATACCCAGCATCTGACGTCGGCGCAGGACGTGCAGGGCTCGCGGGCTTACTGGGCGGCCAAGGGCGGCGTCCAGTGGGCGGCCGCCTCGATCGTGGCCGCTGGCGCATGCCCGGCGTCGCCGATACCACTGGCGCTGGCCGCCGGCTTTGCCGTGGTCGTGACGTGTCAGTCGAATGCCTATGTTGACGGAGCGACGCCGCGCACGGTGTATTGGATTACGGCGACGGCCAGCGCCGGTGGCCCGATCGGGAGTGCGACGTATGTGGAGCGGGAAGTTCAGGCACTGATCGAATGATGGGGTTCCGGTTCATTTTGTTTTGCAAAAAACCTTGTTATTTAGCGGCTTAATCGGTATCTTTAAACGAAATTGTAAATAAGGTGACGGTGATGTTCTGGGTGCGACGCAAACCCGGCTGGTTATGCATCCTTCCGCAGGACGGGCGGGTGACCCTGGCGCACGTGGTGCGTGCGCACGGTACCCGGCCGCAGGTGCGTCTGCTCGACAGTTTCGCGCTCGCCGGCGACACGGCCGACGCCTTGCGCCGCCTGCGCGCCAGTCATCGCCTTGATGCCTATGCGTGCACCAGTCTGCTGGCGCCGGGCGAGGCGCATGTCACGCAGCTCGAAGCGCCGGCGGTGCCGCGCGAGGAGCGCCGCGAGGCGCTGCGCTGGGCGCTCAAGGAAATGGTGCCTTATCCGGTCGATAAGGCCTGTCTCGAAATTCTCGACATTCCCGGCGAGGGTCTGCCGTACGGGCGTTCGTCCGGTGTGCTGGCGGTCTCGGCCGACGAACAGGTCGTGCGCGCGCGCGTGGCGCCGTTCACGGCGGCGAGGGTTCGGCTGGATGTGCTCGATGCGCCCGAGCTGGCGCAGCGCAATGTGGCTGCCCTGTTCGAGGAAGAGAATCGCGGTCTGGCTTTCCTGCGCATCGACGAGTCCGGGATGATGCTGACCCTGAGCTTTCGCGGCGAGCTGGTGGCGGTGCGCCGCGGCGAGATCACGTCGCGCCAGCTGGGCAGCGGCGATGCCGAGCAGCAGGCGCGCGCCAGGGAGCGTCTGACCCTGGAAGTGCAGCGTAGCCTCGATAATTTCGACCGGCAGTACAGTCATTTGCCGGTATCGCGTCTTGTCGTCGCCTGCTCGCCGCCGCTCGAATCGTTGCTGCCGGAACTCGTCGAAAGCACCTATGTTCCGGTGCTGGAGATGGATCTGGCGCCGCTGGTCGACTGTTCCGCCGTCCCGGAACTACGCGCTCCTGGCGTGCAGGCCGCGAACCTGCTGGCGCTCGGCGCCGCCTTGCGCAGCGGCGAGGGGGCGGGATGAGCCAGGAGATCAATCTTTACGAAGCGCGTTTGCGGCCGCAACGTTGCGTGTTGAATGGACGCGCACTTGCCTGGGTGCTGCTTGTCCTGTTGCTGGTACTCTTTGCCTGCGCCGTGCAGGCGCATCTGGCGGCGCAGGGGGCGGAGAAGGCGCTTGCGGCGATGAAGACGCGTGTTTCCGCCGAGCAGGAAAAACTCGCCGCGCTCGGCAAACAGCGGGCCGAACGTCCGCTTCCCCCAGCGCTGCAGGCGGAACTGGAGGCGACGCGTGCGCTGCTCGCCACGCGGCAGGAGGTCATGACGCTGCTCGATAGCGGCGCGCTGGGCAATAGCAGCGGCTTTTCCGCGCTGTTGTACGGGTTTGCCCGGCAGAGCTCGAACGATGTATGGCTGACCGGGTTTACGTTCAGCCAGGGGGGGCAGGAGATTGAAATTCGCGGTCGTCTCTTCGATTCGGCCAGGCTTCCCGCCTACGTGCAGCGCCTGCGCCGCGAGCCGGCCTTTCAGGGGCGGCGCTTTGCCGCCCTGAACATGCAGAGCGTCGATCCGGCCGAGGCGATGGAGGCCGATAAAGCGGCGGCGTCGGCCGCGGGGGCGCTGGCGGCGGCAAATCTGCCGCGTTATGTGGCTTTTGTCCTGCGTTCGGAAAAAGGCGGCGAGGCGGACAAGGAGAGTCGGAAATGAAAGCGGCGTTCTTGCGCCTGATCGCCCGCTTCGAGGCGCTGGCTCTGCGCGAGCGGCGCCTGGTGGCGCTCGCGCTGCTCGGTGGCGTGGCGCTGCTGGGTTGGCTGTCAGGTGTCGATCCGGCCTTGTCGCGGCTGCAGCGCGCCGAGCGCGCGCTGACCGAACAGCGCGCCCAGTGGTCGAGTCTGCAGAGTCAGCTGGAGGTGTTGCAATCACCGGGTCAGCAGCCGGAAGCGCAGGCGCGGGCCGAACTGGCGGCGTTGAAGCAGCAGGTTGATGCGCTGGGCGGGCGCATGGCGCTCATGGAGAAGACCCTGGTGCCGCCGCAGCGCATGACCGAGTTGCTGGAGGGTGTGCTCGACGGGCGGCGTGGAGTGCGCCTGCTCGGTCTGCGTACCTTGCCGGTCGCCCCGTTGCTGGAGAAGAAGGGCGATGAGGCTTCCGCGGCGACAGTGAAGAAGCCGGCCGACGGCGGCTTGTTCAAACATGGTGTGGAAATCCGCCTCGAAGGCAGTTATGCCGAGCTGACCGATTATCTGGCGCGCCTGGAAAAGGCGCCGCAGAAGTTGCTGTGGGGCAGCGTTTCGCTGTCCGCCGACAAGCATCCGCGCCTGGTCTTGACGCTGACCGTGTTTACCCTCAGTCTGGATCGTACATGGTTGATTGTTTGAAACCCGCTGCCCTTTGTCTGGTGCTGTTTTTCGCCGCTGCTCCGCTGCGTGCGCAGCCGCCTTTGCCTGATCCGACGCGTCCGCCGCCAGGCGTGGCCGGACTGTCCGGAATGGCGGAAAACGGTGTCGGTGACGGGCCGGTGTTGCAGTCGGTGCTGATTCCCCGGCAAGGCAAGGCGATGGCGGTGATTAGCGGAAAACAGATCCGGCTCGGAGAAAAATACGGCGACAGCCGCCTTGTGCGGGTGAGCGAAGGCGAAGCCCTTCTCGAAGGCCCCTCCGGGCGGGAGCGGCTGTTGCTGACGCCGGGAATCGAAAAAACGGAACTCAAGGGAAAAAATGTTGCCGCCGGGCGCGGGCAACGAGGGAGCAAACCATGAAATCAGGATTGATACCGGGCATGGCGCTGCTGGCCTTTCTGCTAGGCGGGTGTACCCCCCAGCTCAAGGCGCCGGGGGCCACGTTCGAGCGCATCGACCAGGAAATGCGGACGGCGGCGGCGAGCCAGGGCAAATCGACCGAAGAGGCTCTCAACCAGGCCATGTTGCCGCCGTTGCAGCTCGATTTGCCGGCCTCGGCGCAGAGCGTCGAGCCGCGCTTCGACCTCGCGGTAAGCAATGCTCCGGCCAGTCAGGTGTTCATGGCGCTGGTGAGCGGGACGCGCTACAGCATGCTGATTGCGCCGGAGTTAAGCGGCAATGTGACGGTCAATCTGAAAAGTGTGACGGTACGCGAAGCGCTGGAAACCCTGCGCGAACTGTATGGCTACGAATTCAAGGTGCAGGGGACGCGCATCTATATCCAGCCGAACACGATGCAGACGCGCCTGTTCCAGATCAATTATCTGGCCGGCAAACGGCAGGGACAGTCGGAAGTGCGCGTTACCTCGAATTCGATGGCTTCGACCTCGGGCAGCTCGGGAACGACAACCAACACGACCAACCCCGGCGGCGGGGCGACTTCCGCTGGCGGCGGATCGACGATGCCGCCGAGCAGCCAGATCGCCACCCGCCAGGACAGCGATTTCTGGCGCGACCTGATGCAGGCGCTGACCAGCATTGTTGGCAGTCAGGACGGGCGCGCGGTGATTGTCAATCCGGCTTCCGGCGTGGTCCTGGTGAAGGCTTTCCCTGCCGATCTGCGCGCCGTGGAAGAGTATTTGCGCCTGACCCAGCTGATTGCCGAGCGCCAGGTGATGCTCGAAGCCAAGATCATCGAGGTGGCGCTCAACGAGGAGTTCCAGTCCGGGGTCAATTGGTCGGCTTTCGGCGGCAAGGATCACCGCTATGCGATCGGTTCGGTGACGCCGGGGGCGACGCTCAACAGCAGCGGCGCGATCTCCTCCTCCGATGCCACGGTGACGCCGGGCAAGGCCGGCGCGGCGACCGCCGCAGCGCTTGGGCAGGGCTTCTTCGGTCTGGCGTTCCAGACCACCAATTTTGCTTCGCTGCTCAATTTCCTCGAAGCGCAGGGCAACGTGCAGGTTCTGTCCAGCCCGCGCATCGCCAGCGTCAATAACCAGAAGGCGGTGCTCAAGGTCGGCTCGGACGATTTCTATGTCACCAACGTCAGTACCAGCACCACCACTTCCGGCACCAGCAACGTCGTTTCGCCGACGATCAGCCTGCAGCCGTTCTTTTCCGGCATTGCTCTCGACGTGACGCCGCAGATCGACGGCGAGAACAATATCGTGCTGCATGTGCATCCGTCGATCAGTGTGGTGACGGAGAAACAGAAGGTCATCGACCTTGGCTCGCAGCTTGGCGTGTTTACCCTGCCGCTGGCCAACAGTTCGGTGAGCGAAACGGACAGCATCGTGCGCGTGCAGGATGGCAACATCGTCGCCATCGGCGGCTTGATGAAGCAGGAACACTCGTCCGATGCCAACGGTCTGCCGGGAACGACGTCGTCCAGCCTCGGCACACTGTTCGGTTCGCGCAGCAGTTACAGCAGGAAGCGCGAGCTGGTCATCCTCATCAAGCCGACGATTATCCGCAACGAGTCGAGCTGGAAGGACGACCTGAGCGAAACGCAGAACCGTCTGCAGCAACTCGATCCGCGTCGCGCCAGGACGCAGGACGGGGCGCTATGAGCATGGGTGGGGGCGCGCGTTGTACCTGAAACATTTTGCACTGAATGAGCTGCCGTTCCGCATCACGCCGGACACCAGCTTTACCTATTCCATCCAGTATCATCAGGAGGCGCTCAATACCCTGCTGCTGGCGCTGAACGAGGGCGAGGGCTTCATCAAGATCAGCGGCGAGGTCGGAACCGGCAAGACGCTGCTGTGCCGGCGCCTGCTGCAGACGCTCGACGAGTCCTGGGTGAGCGCCTATCTGCCCAATCCTAATCTGGATCCGGATACGCTGTTTCTGGCCATTGCCGAGGAACTCGGCATCGAGGACGCGGCCGGCCTGGATCAATTCCATCGGGTGCGCCGCATCAACCACGCCCTGCTCAACTTCGCCCGCGCCAAAAAGCGGGTACTGGTCTGCATCGACGAAGCGCAGGCGATGCCGGTGGAAACCCTGGAGGCGCTGCGCCTGCTCTCCAATCTGGAGACGGAAAAGCGCAAGCTGCTGCAGATCGTCCTCTTCGGTCAGCCCGAACTCGACGAGCGCCTGCGTCGCCCGGAGGTGCGCCAGCTGCTGCAGCGCATCGCCTTTCATTACCGCCTGGGCGGGGTGAAAAAGAACGAAATCGGACGCTACGTCGCGCATCGCTTGCGGGTCGCCGGCTATCGCGGCGACGGGCTGTTCAGTGCGGCGGCGTTGCGTGGCCTGCACCGGGCGAGCGGCGGTACGCCGCGCCTGATCAACATCCTGGCGCATAAGGCGCTGCTCTCGGTTTATGGCGAAGGAAAACAGCGGGCGCATCTGGCGCATGTCCGCCGCGCGCATCGCGATACGGAAGGCGCGCGCCCCTTGCGCTGGTTCAGGTGGTGGGGATGAGTCTGATCAACAAGATGCTGCAGGATCTCGATGCGCGCCGGACGGACGGTTTACAGCCGTTTCTGCCGCAGGAGGTGCGCCCCCTGCCGGCCGAGCGCACGTCGCGGCGGCTGGTGATCCTGGTCGCGCTGCTGGTGCTGTCGTTGCTGTTCTGGAGTGCCGGGGCGTTTGAACTTTCCGCCCGCCTGACGGCGCTGCTGGCCGCTGCCCCGGCGGCAGAATCTGTTATGCCGGCGGCGACCCGCGAGGCGCCAGCGCCGGTCGAGGATCGCCCGTCCGCGCCGCCGGTCGAAGGCGGGGGCTTGTCCGGCCTTGGGCAGAATAACGCCAGTTTGCGCCTCGCCGATGTCCTGATCGCTGGCGAGGAGAAAGCGCTGCCTGGCGCTGCTGCCGGCAAGACACAGATTTTGGCGAAAAATACTATTGCCGCGCAGAAGAACGAGTCCCGGCGCGAGACGGAGAAAACTTCCGTTCCCGTGCGCCGCAGTGAAGGCGTATCCATCGCTGGCGGGACGACCGATGCGGCGGGCAGGAGCGCGACGCAGGCCGTGGCTCGGCCGTCGATCGAGCGCACCGAACTGGGCGTTGCATCGTCGGCCGATGCCGACTATCGCAAGGCCTTGACGGCGGTGAATCAGGGGCGGGTGGATGAGTCTTTCGATGTCTTGCGCCGGGTCTTGCAGCAGGAGGCGCGGCATGTCGCAGCGCGCCAGCTCCTGGTGCGCCTGTTGCTCGAGGCGCGGCATGGCGACGAGGCCGTGCAGGTGTTGCAGGACGGCGTGCGCGAATTGCCCGGACAGACCGGCTGGGCCATGAGTCTGGCGCGCTTGCAGGTGGAGCGGGGCGATCTGGGCGGTGCCTGGCTGACGCTGGAGCGATCGGCGTCTGCAGCCGGAGCGAGCGCCGAATATCAGGGCTTTGCGGCGCACGTGTTGCAGCGCCTGGGGCGCTCGGCGGAAGCGATCGAGCGTTACCAGCTGGCTGTCCGGCTGGCCCCGGGCGATGGGCGCTGGGCGCTCGGGCTGGGCCTGGCGCTGGAAGCTGCCGGGCGTTCCGGTGAGGCGCGCGAGGCGTTCTTGCGGGCGCGGCAGAGTGGCCGGCTGAGCGCCGAACTGATGAGCCTCATCGACCAGAAGCTGCGCTGAAATTCAGTCGCGCTCCGGCAGCGCGCGGGCGAGGACCAGCAGCGTGACCCGGCGCGCGCCGTGCAGCTTCAGTGTGCGCGCGCATTCGTCGAGCGTGGCGCCGCTGGTCATCACGTCGTCAACGAGCAGGATGTGCCGGTCGCCGAGATCGCGGTTGCAGTGGAACGCGCCACGCAGATTCTTCGCCCGCGCGGACAGCGGCAACCCGGCCTGTATGGCGGTGTCGCGCAGGCGCTGGCAACAGTCGGTCGCCAGGGGCAGGCGACCGTGCGCGCCGACTGGGCGGGCCAGTTCCTGCGCCTGGTTGAATCCACGCTGGCGCAGACGGTGCGGATGCAGCGGCAGCGGAATCAGCAGGTCGGCGGGGATTGCGCGCGCCAGCTCCGCCAACTGTTGTCCGAAATACGCGCCAAGCGCCAGACGGTGGCCGTACTTGAAGGCGTGAATCAGCTTGTCGAGCGGGAATGCGTAACGGTAAGCGGCGTAGGTGGCGTCGTAATGCGGTGGCGTGATCAGGCACGAGGCGCAGAGTTCGCCGTGCGCGGTGGGGCGGATGCAGCGCGGGCAGGCCGGAGCCGGCAGACGGGGCAGGTCGGCGGCGCATTTGGCGCAGAGCAGGGCGTCGCCGCTTTGCTCGGCGCACAGCAGGCAATCCTGCGCGAGAAGCCGCGCCAGTCCGTGGCCGGCCTGCCAGGGCTTGATTTGAGGTAAAATCGCCATCCTTGAACCGTCCGCGACGGATTCCCCCGATTGTGCCTCCTTGCGGCGCGCCTGTCTTCATTTTCCGGTTTTTTGCTCATGACTACTCTTTCGCCCGTTGCTTCTTCAGCACCCGATGCCGCGCCGAAATCGCCGCTGTGGACGGTGTCACAGGTCGAGGCGCTTTATCGCTTGCCGCTGATGGATCTGCTCTTTCGTGCCGCGCAGGTGCATCGCGAGAATTTTGATCCGAACGAAGTTCAGCGCTCGGCGCTGATTTCGATCAAGACCGGCGGTTGCCCCGAGGATTGCAATTACTGTTCGCAGTCGGCGCGGCACAAGGCGAGCGAGCGCGAGGCGCTGATGCAGGTCGAGGAAGTGCTGACGGCGGCCAAGGAAGCGAAGGCCAAGGGCGCTACCCGCTTCTGCATGGGGGCGGCCTGGCGCGGCCCGAAGGAAAAGGAGCTGCAGGTCGTGACGCAGATGATCCGCGAAGTGAAGGCGCTCGGTCTGGAGACCTGCGTCACTCTCGGCCTGCTGCAGGACGGGCAGGCGGAAACGCTGAAAGAGGCCGGCCTCGACTATTACAACCACAATCTGGATACCGACGCCGAGTTTTATCCGCAGGTGATCACCACGCATACCCATGCCGATCGCCTGGACACCATCGCCCAGGTGCGGCGGGCCGGGATCAAGGTGTGTTCCGGCGGCATTCTCGGTCTGGGCGAGACGCGGCGCAATCGCGCGGCCATGCTGGCGCAACTGGCCAATCTCGATCCGGCGCCCGATTCGGTGCCGATCAACAATCTGGTGGCGATTCCGGGAACGCCGCTGGCGCAGGCCGAAAAAGTCGATAATTTCGAATTTTTGCGTACCATCGCCGCGGCTCGCATCACCATGCCGAAGAGTTATGTGCGTCTTTCGGCCGGGCGGGAAGCGATGAGCGACGAGATGCAGGCGCTGTGTTTTCTTGCCGGCGCCAATTCCATTTTTTATTGCGACAAATTGCTGACTACCGACAATGCCGGTGCCGGGCGCGATCAGGCCTTGTTCGCCAAGCTGGGCCTGCGGGCGGTCTGAGTCGCCGCAGCCGGCGTTGCCTCATGCTCCACTCCTTGCCTTCCGTCGATGTGCGTCAGGTGCGACGCAATTTTGCCCGGGCGGCGCGCGGCTATGATGCGGTTGCGGTGCTGCAGCGCGAAGTGGCGCGCCGCATGCTGGAGCGCCTCGATTACGTCCGCATCGAACCGGCGCGGGTCCTCGATCTGGGCTGTGGTACCGGTTCTTCGCTTGCGGCGCTGAGCGAGCGCTACCCCGGGGCGCAGGTGATCGGCGCCGATTTCTGTCCACAAATGCTGTTTGCCGGGCAGGCGCAGGGTCGGCGCCTGAAGTGGCTGCTTCCTTTCCTGCGTCGCCGCCGCGCGTCGCTGCTGGCAGCAGACGCGGGCGGCCTGCCTTTGCCCGGCGATGCCCTCGGGCTGCTCTGGTCGAACCTGATGCTGCAGTGGACGCCTGAGCCTCTGGGTGTCCTGCGCGAGATGCACCGGGTACTGGACGTCGGCGGGCTGCTCATGTTTTCGACCCTCGGGCCGCAGACGCTGAAGGAGTTGCGTGCCTGCTTTGGCGATGCCGGGGCGCATGTCCAGCCGTTCATCGACATGCACGATTATGGCGACATGCTCGTCGAGTGCGGCTTTGCCGATCCGGTGATCGATATGGAGACGCTGACCATGACCTACGCCGAGCTGCCGGCGCTGTTCGACGACCTGCGCCGCAATGGGGCTGGCTGTGCCATCCCGGGTCGGCCGCGCGGTCTGATGGGGCGCCGCGCCTGGCAGGCGATGGGCGCGGCCTACGAAAGGCTGCGTGCCGATGGGCGCTTGCCGGCAAGTTTCGAGATCGTCTATGGCCATGCCTGGAAAGCGCCGGCGCGCAAGGTGGCCGATGGGCGCGACATCATTCGCTTCGAGCGTTTGCCGCGTGCGCCCTGAGGGGCGCAAGACTTTGGTCGTCGCCGCGCACATTTGCTATGATTGTCTGTCACCTGAGTTAAATTTTTATTATTTTTCAATTCCTTGCAGGAATCTATCATGTTGCAGAAACTCGCCTCTTTCGCCGGAATCAAGGGCCCGGTCGTCACCATCGTCATGGACGGTTACGGTATCGCCAAATCGGAGGTCGGCAGCGCGATTGCCGCCGCCAGGAAACCGACCCTCGACCGCCTGTTCGCCAATTATTCGAACATTACCCTGCGCGCCCATGGCACGGCGGTAGGTATGCCGTCGGACGAGGATATGGGCAATTCCGAAGTCGGCCATAACGCCATTGGCGCCGGACAGGTGTATAGCCAGGGCGCTTCCCTGGTCGCTGACGCCATTGCCTGCGGCGCCATCTGGCAGGGCGAAGCCTGGCAGCAGATCGTCGCCGGAGCCAAGGCCGGTCGTGGGGTGATTCACTTCATCGGCTTGTTCTCCGACGGCAATGTGCATAGCCACATCGATCACCTGAAGGCGATGATCGTGCGCGCCAGGGACGAAGGCGTCAAGGCGGTGCGCATCCATGCCCTGCTCGACGGACGCGATGTGCCGGAAACCAGCGCCCTCGATTACGTCGAACCGTTCGAAGCCTTCCTTGCCGAAGTCAGCAGCGGCGGCTTCGACGCCCGGATCGCCTCCGGCGGCGGGCGCATGAACATCACCATGGATCGCTACGACGCCAACTGGAACATGGTCGATAAGGGCTGGCATACGCACGTGCTCGGCGAGGGCGACCAGTATGCGTGTGCGGTGGATGCGGTCAAAGGTCTGCGCGCGAAATTCCCCGGTACCATCGACCAGGATCTGCCGCCCTTCGTGATCGCCAGAGACGGAAAGCCGGTCGGCACCGTCGAGGATGGCGATGCGGTGGTGTTCTACAATTTCCGCGGCGACCGGGCGATCGAGATTACGCGCGCTTTCGAGGAAGATGGATTTGACCGGTTCGACCGGGTGCGGGTGCCGAAAGTGACCTATGCCGGCATGTTGCAGTACGACGGAGACCTGAAATTGCCCAAGCGTTTCCTAGTCAATCCGCCGGCCATTCTCGACACCTCCGGTGAATGGTTCGCGAAATCCGGCATTGCCCAGTTCGCCTGTTCGGAAACGCAGAAGTTCGGGCATGTGACCTATTTCTGGAACGGCAACCGTTCGGGCAAGTTCGACGGCGAGACCTATCAGGAAGTGCCGAGCGACGTGATTCCCTTCGAGCAGCGGCCGTGGATGAAGTCGGCGGAAATCGCCGATGCCATGATTGAGGCGCTGAAGAGCGGCAAGTACAAGCCGCTGCGTTGCAACTTCGCCAATGGCGACATGGTCGGGCATACCGGCAGCTTCCGTGCAGCGACGATGGCGGTCGAGGCGGTTGATCTGGCGCTGGCCCGTCTGCTGCCGGTGATCGATGCCCTGGGCGGGGTAGCGTTGATCACTGCCGACCATGGCAATGCCGACGAAATGTACGAGCTGGACAAGAAAACCAAGCAGCCGGCCAGGAATCCGGACGGTTCGTTCAAGGCCAAGACCGCGCATACCCTGAACCCGGTACCGCTGATTCTGTACGACAACGTGAGCGGCGGCAAGCTCAGCCTCAAGCAGACACCGACCGCCGGCCTGTCGAACATTGCGGCGACGACGGCGAACCTGTTGGGCTTCGAGAAACATGCCAAATGGGATGAGAGCCTGCTGCAGATCGGGCGCTGAGCGCGGCGACGACAGCTAATCTGCCCGGTGGTAATGCCTGGCATGGAGGGCTGGCGCAAACCTGATATTCTACGCATCCGGTGCGGCGCCATTTGCCGCACCGCTCTGCCAAGGACGCTTCTCCATGCCCATTTTCCGCAAGGCGGTTTTTCATACGACCGTCGCCAATCTGCACGACCTGCCGGCCGATGCCCGCTGCGAGGTGGCTTTCGCCGGGCGATCCAATGCCGGCAAGTCGTCGGCCATCAACACCCTGGCCAACCATACGCGCCTGGCTTTTGTGTCCAAGACGCCGGGGCGGACGCAGCATCTGAATTACTTTGCCCTCGATGAAGGAAAGTATTTCGTCGATTTGCCCGGCTACGGTTTTGCCAAAGCGCCGGAAGAAATCCGCTCGCAGTGGGAAGGTCTGCTGGCGCCCTATCTGCGCGGGCGTGTGCCGCTGGTCGGGCTGGTGCTGATCATGGACAGCCGCCATCCCCTGACCGAGCTCGATCTGCAGATGCTGGAATGGTTTGCCCAGACCGGGAAACCGATCCATATCCTGCTGTCCAAGGCCGACAAACTGACGCGGCAGGAACAGGCGTTGGCGTTGCGCGAAATCCAGACGGTGCTGGCAAAAATCAGTGACCACTGTTCCTTGCAACTGTTTTCCAGCCTGAAGAAAACCGGGGTCGCCGAGGCCGAAGCGGTGCTGGCCGCCTGGCTGGGGATGGAAGCGCAGCCCGAGATCAGGCCGCCGGTCGGCCTGCGCGGTGAAAAAAAGGCGCGCCCGAAGAATCGCAAGGCCATTGGCTGGAGCGCGCGTACGGCGCAGAGCGGTGCGGCGACGGGCAATAAAAAGCCCCCGGCAAAGGGAGAGGGCCAGGGGCAAAAGGCCTTGCCTGGATGCAAGGCTCCCGCTCAGGGAGATGAAGCGGGAGACGACGCGGGTCGTCAGCACTGAGAGTGGCGCACGGCAAAAAAAGTTCCCGCGGGCGCAGGTTCTTGTGAAAACAAGCGAAAAAGGACGGGCAATGAACAACTATGGCGGTTTCCCCGCGGTGCGCCTGCGCCGCATGCGTCGGGATCACTTTTCGCGCCGTCTGATGCGTGAGTCAGGACTCACCGCGAATGATCTGATCTACCCCGTTTTTGTGCTGGATGGTACGGGACGCCGGGAGGCGGTGGCTTCGATGCCCGGCGTCGAGCGGCAAAGCGTCGATCTGTTGTTGCGTACCGCCGAACAGGCGCAGATGCTGGGTATTCCGGCGTTGGCGCTATTCCCCGTGATCGACGCCGGACACAAGACGCCGGGCGCCGAAGAAGCCTGGAATCCGCAGGGTCTGGTGCCGCGCGCCGTCGCCGCATTGAAGAAGGCGTTTCCCGAGCTGGGGGTGATTACCGATGTGGCGCTCGATCCGTATACCAGCCACGGGCAGGATGGCCTGATTGCCGCCGATGATCCGCGCGCCTACGTACTCAATGACGAAACGCTCGACGCGCTGGCGAAGCAGGGGCTGACCCACGCGCAGGCGGGCGCCGATGTGGTGGCCCCGTCAGACATGATGGATGGTCGGGTCGGGCATATTCGTGCGGTGCTTGATCGGGCCGGGCTGATCCATACCCGCATCCTGGCCTACTCGGCCAAGTATGCTTCCAGTTTCTACGGTCCCTTTCGCGACGCCGTCGGCTCGTCGGGCAATCTCGGCCAGGGCGACAAGAAGACTTACCAGATGGACCCGGCCAACAGCGATGAGGCTTTGCGCGAAGTCGCGCTCGATCTCGCCGAAGGGGCCGATATGGTGATGGTCAAGCCGGGCCTGCCCTATCTCGACATTGTGCGGCGCGTCAAAGACGAATTCCGGGTGCCGACCTATGCCTATCAGGTCAGCGGCGAATACGCCATGCTCAAAGCCGCAGCGCAGAACGGCTGGCTCGACGAACAGGCGTGCGTGCTGGAAAGCCTGCTCGCCTTCAAACGCGCGGGTGCCGATGGCATCCTGACGTATTTCGCACTCGACGCAGCGGCCTGGCTGAAAACCTGATTTTCCGCAACGCTGCAGGCCTCATGGGGCTTGGTTCTCCGATGCGAAGGCTTCGATAGGCTCGTATTTATTGCCTTACAGGCGAGCGTTAAATGCTGTTTTTCGTCCGAAGCCCGCTCAACGGCTGGCTTTGTTCGCGCACAGGGCGTGCGCCCGGCATTCGATGTGGCGGTAAAACAGCGCGCCGACGCCGATGCTGGACAGCCACGCGATGATCATGCCAGCGAGCTGGATTTCCGGCGTGTGTGCGGCGAAGCGCTCGAACAGGGCGTTGATGACGAGGCAGGTCGGGTAGTGCACGAGAAACACCGCATACGAAATCTGCCCGAGCCAGGCGATCCGCTTTGACTTCGGCCAGTGGCCGATGAGCCCGGTGTAGCGCGCGAGGCCGAGCGCGAGGGCCACGGCCAGGGCGACGGCAATGCGCAGACGGAAATCGACACACAGCGCGACAAGCAGCGCGGCGATGAGCAGGCCGCTGAGCGTCAGCGTCATGCCCGGCGAGCCACCGGTCGGCTGCTGCGGGCGGCCGCTGATCCAGTACGTCAGGGCGCCAAGTCCGTAGGCACCAAAGAAGTAGATACCCCAGTTGTCCAGTGCGTCGTGACGATTGAAATAAAACAGCGAGGCGAGCATCAAGGCAGCAATCACGATTCGTCCGAGCGTGGGCGTTGGCGCGCCGGTGTGTCGGGCGAGCCACAGGGCGATGAGGAGCAGCACGTAGAGCTGGAAATCTATGGCGACGTACCAGACGCCGGCGGAAAGTCCTTCAAAGCCGAGGATGCCGTGCAGCAGAAAAACATGGGCGAGCAGTTGCGGCAAGGTCGGTAATTCCGGCGTATTGGCGTTGGACATCAGTTGGCGGGCGATGGCGGCTGCCGCGATGGCCAGCAGCAATGCCCCAAGGTAGGGCAGGACAAGTTTGAGATAGCGACGCCAGATCAGGGTGACGAGCGGTTTGTCGATCAGGTGTCCGTCGCGCGCCAGCGCTTGTGCAGCGAGAAAGCCGCCGATGACCAGAAAGGCCTGTACGGCAATGCGGGCGTAGTCATAAAGCCAGGAGGTCAGCGCCGGGACGAGCGGCTGGGCGTAGTCCGACATCGGCCCGTAGAAAGCCAGGTGGTGCAGGACGATCAGTTGCGAGGCAAGCGCTTTGAGGGCGTCGATGAATGCCAGTCGTTTGCCGCTCATGCCTTGCTCAGGCAGGCGGTGTAGAGCATCGGCCATTGCTGTGCCCAGTGTGCTGCCGGTTCGCGGGTGAAGCCGCTCTTGGCGTACTGTTGCCAGCGGCCGATGATGTAGCACAGGAGGATATTGGCCAGCGCGCCGAAATCGGTATTGAGCCCGGTTTCCTGGGTTGCTGCGACGCGCAATGCCTGTTTGAGGGTGGCTTCGATCTTGTCGAGCAACTGGTTGATGCGCGCCTGCAGGCGTTCATTTTCATTGACCAGGGCATCCCCGGTGAGCACTTTGGTCATGCCGCGGTTGCGTTGCGCGAAATTGAGCAGCAGGGCGAGGATGTGCTCGACCTGCTGCAGGCCTTGTGTTTCTTCCGCAGAAATCTGGTTGATGACGCCAAACAGACTGGTTTCGATGAATTCGATCAGCCCTTCGAACATCTGCGCCTTGCTGGCAAAGTGGCGATAGAGCGCGGCTTCCGAGCAGGAAAGGCGAGCGGCCAGGGCGGCCGTGGTGATTTTTTCCCCTTTCGGGTCTTCCAGCATTTCCGCCAGAGTTTGCAGAATTTGCAGTCGTCTTTCGCCCGGTTTGGCCATGATATCTCCCTGATCTTTATTGTGCTTAGTTAGCTTGGGGTGGTTAATTGCTGGGCGGATTATAGCCTTCCGAGGCGCCGCGGCAAATCGAGAACCGAAGCGATCTTGACGTCGACATAAGGGATGTGACGAGTGCTGGCGCTTACCCACACGGTTTTCATGCCGAGGCGTTTGGCGGTTTTCAGGTTGGGCAGGCTGTCTTCGACCATGACGCATTGCCGCGCGGAGAGGCGTTCGCAGTGCAACAGGCGGCGGAATCCGGCGCGGCTCGGTTTGGGCTGGTAGAGCAGCCGTTCGACGGCATAAACGGCGGAAAAGCGGTGCCGGATGCCGGTGAGCCTGAGGACGGCTTCGGCATAGAAGCGTGGCGCATTGGAAAAAACGATTTTGCGTCCGGGCAGGCGGCGCAGCATGGCGGCCAGTCCGCGTTCGGCGACGATGAGACGTGCCAGATCCGGGAATTGATGCGTGTGGCGCAGGAAGTGATCGGGGTCGGTACCGTGGTGGCGCATCAGGCCGAGCAGCGTTGCCCCGTAACGCTGCCAGTAGTGCTGGCGTAGCCGGCAGGCGGCGGCTTCGCTGAGACCCAGGTGGCTGGCGATGTAGTCGACCATCGCCCGGTTGATGTGCGGAAAGACATGCGCACTGGCGTTGTGCAGGGTATTGTCGAGGTCGAACAGCCACACCCGTGCTCCCCGGCGCGTGCCACGCGGAGCGAGGAGCGAGGACGCTCCGGACAGACGGGTGTCGCTCCGCATGTGCAAGGCCTCAGTACGATTTGATCATCGTGCCGACACCGTGGTTGGTGAGGATTTCCAGCAACAGGGCGTGTTCGACGCGCCCGTCGATGATGTGCACACTCTTCACGCCGTTGCGCGCGGCGTCGAGCGCCGAGCCGATCTTCGGCAGCATGCCGCCGTACAGCGTGCCGTCGGCAACCAGTGCATCGATCTGGGCCGGCGTGACGTCGGTGACCAGATTGCTGTCTTTGTCGAGCACGCCGGGGGTGTTGGTGAGCAGCACCAGTTTTTCCGCCTTGAGGATTTCGGCGATTTTCCCCGCCACCACGTCGGCGTTGATGTTGAAGGTTTCCCCGTCGTTGCCGACGCCGATCGGGGCGATGACCGGAATGAAGCCGCCGGCCTCGAGATGGCCGATCAGCGAGGGGTCAATCTGGGTGATGTCGCCGACCTGGCCGACGTCGATCAGGTCTTCCGGCCGGTCGCGGTTGGGCAGCAGCAGCTTCTTGGCACGGATCAGGTTGCCGTCCTTGCCGGTGAGGCCGACAGCCTTGCCGCCGGCCTGGTTGATCAGGCTGACGACGCTCTTGTTGACCTGGCCGCCGAGCACCATTTCGACGACCTCCATGGTTTCCGCGTCGGTGACGCGCATGCCCTGGATGAATTCGCCCTTCTTGCCGACACGGGTGAGCAGGTTCTCGATCTGTGGCCCGCCACCATGCACGACGACGACATGGATGCCGACCAGGCGGAGCAGCACCACGTCGCGGGCGAAACACTGCTTGAGATCTTCATCGACCATGGCGTTGCCACCGAATTTGACGACGACGGTCTTGCCGTGAAAGCGCTTGATGTAGGGCAGCGCTTCGGCAAGGATGGTGGCTTCCTGGATCGGGGTGATGGACGTGTGGGTCATGGTGCTTTCCTCTTCTAGATAAGCGGATTTTACGCGGCGAGAGGTCAAATAAAAAGGCCGGAATTCCGCGCGGGCAGAATTCCGGCCGCTTGCCGAGGCAAGGTGGCAAATCAGGAAATCGTCAGGCGCTTGCTGGCGCTGGCGGCTTTCTTGGGCAGCGTCAGTTGCAGCACGCCGTCGGTGAATTTTGCCACGGCCTGGTTGTCGTCGATGTCCTGCGCCAGCTGGAAGCTGCGCGAGACCTGCCCGAAATAGCGTTCCGAACGCAGGACGCGGTCGCCTTCCTTGACTTCCTTTTCCTGCTTGATTTCGGCGGTGATCGATACCTGGTTGCCTTCGACGTGGACGTGGATGTCTTCCTTCTTCACGCCGGGCAGCTCGGCATGCACCACGAAAGCTTTCGGCTGTTCGGTGACATCCATGCGGATGGACGGCGCATTGGCCGGCGTATTCATATCCACCGGACGGACAAAGAAGCCACGGAACAAGTCGTCAAGCGGATCCAAACGAGTCAGTTGGTTCATGATCTTCTCCTGTGAATGAAAGGATCTGGGATGGAACCCATTTCCAGTATTGGGGGGATACCCCCTTTTTTCAAGAAAGGAATGAAGGAATGGTGGGTGTAAAGTACGTTGCCTGGGCAATTGCGGAGCGTAAACAATGAATCATGCGGACAGTATGGACACTGGAGACGGAGCGAGGTGTGGCGCGGCAGCGGTATGTCCGGCCTGTGGCGCGTCGTTCCGCTGCGGAGTGGCGGATGGGCAGAGCCGTTGCTGGTGCATGCAAAAGCCGATTTTGTCGACAGCGACGGCGAGCGATGGGAAGTGCTATTGTCCGGCGTGCCTGGAGCGATTGCTCAACGAGGAAAACGCTCCGGCAGCATGAGGATGGCGTCGCGGTTGCTCCAGGAAAAGCATTTTTCGGCGGCACTTTCCCACGGCAGCCAGAGCCAGTTGAGGTGCTCTTCCGCGGAGAGCCTGACGGATTGGGCCGTCGCCACTTGCAGTGAGAAAACATGCTCCGTGTTCCGGGTTACGCCGGGGGCGTAACGGTGCCGCCACTCGGCGAAAATCTCGAAGGTGTTCGCCAGTGACCAGTCACGGAATTGATCGGCGGGTGCCAGGATGCCGGTTTCTTCGGCGACTTCCCGGCGCGCCGTGGTGCGCAGGCTCTCGCCGGTCTCCTGACTGCCGGTGACGGATTGCCAGTAGCCGGGGTGCGTGGCGCGTTCAAGCAGCAGCACCTCAAGTCCGGGGGTGTGAATGATCACCAGTACCGAGACGGGATGCTTGAAGGCGCTCATGGTGTCAGTACGAAAAAGACCTTGAATGGCACGGCACGGGCGTCCCATGCCTCGACGGCACTGGCCAGCACTTCGCCGAGTGCGGCAAAACTCGTCGGGGTGGCGCGCAGGGCCTCGCAATGCGTCATCACGATGACGTAGCCCGGCGCCGGGTGCCAGGAAAAGTCGCCCAGACAGTCATTGAGGGCGTCGAGATTGCCGCCGAACCAGTCGGGAAAAGCGAGATCGCGCCGGAGTGCTTTGATGAATCCCGGTACATTGCGCGCCTGAGCCAGATTCACCTCAAAGAAGGCCTGGCCGAGTTCGCTGGCGGCTTTCTTGAGCGCAGGGAGATCTTTCGGGGCGAGGGCGTAAATGCCGGTGACTCCGTTGCTGGAGGAGGTCTTGGGCGGGTTCATGGTTCGCGTATGCGGTAAAAACTGCGGTAATGATCCGGCGAGTAATAGTATTCGCCGGAGCGGGTGATGTCGCCGCGAGCGCCTTGGCCTGCAACAATGCGGCGGGCCCCACGATCACCAGCGCCGGGGGTGGGGACGGTGAATTCACGATAGTAGCCGCGGGCTTGATCCGGCAGGCGGCGTTCAAAATTGCCGAAGACGCTGCCATCCTTGCGTGGAAAAGGAAAGGGGCCGCCACGCTGGATCAGCGTCAGGGTCTGACGGGCTTCTGGAGGGAGTGCCGCATGGTCTATCCCGGTGATGGATTGATCCGCCCGGGCTTCCCTTGTCTGGGCGGCGTGACTGCTTGCGCCTGAACCGCATATCCCGGCCAGCGCCAGAGACAGCGCCAGCCCGAGAGCTGCGGTCAGGCGGCTCATGCGCTTTTAGGACTTGCCGGCTTCGCCCGGAGTTTCCAGCTTCTGGCGCAGGCGGATGTGCAGTTCGCGCAACTGCTTTTCGTCAACCTCGCTCGGCGCGTCGGTGAGCAGACACTGGGCGCGCTGGGTCTTCGGGAAGGCGATGACGTCACGGATCGATTCGGCACCGGTCATCATGGTGACGATGCGATCGAGACCGAAAGCCACGCCGCCGTGTGGCGGGGCGCCATAGTTGAGGGCGTCGAGCAGGAAGCCGAATTTGAGCTTGGCCTCTGCGTCGCCAATCCCGAGGGCCTTGAACACTTGCTTCTGCACGTCGGCGCGGTGGATACGCACCGAGCCACCACCCAGCTCCCAGCCATTCATGGCCAGGTCGTAGGCCTTGGCCAGGCACTTGCCGGGGTCGGTTTCGAGCAATGCCAGATGTTCGTCTTTCGGGCTGGTGAAGGGGTGATGGCAGGCGACCCAGCGTTTGGCTTCCTCGTCGTAATCGAACATCGGGAAGTCGGTCACCCACATCGGTTCCCAGGCTTTGCCATTGACGAAGCCTTTTTCGTGGCCGATCTTGACGCGCAGGGCGCCGAGGGCGTCATTGACCACCTTGGCCTTGTCCGCCCCAAAGAAGATGAGGTCGCCCGACTGTGCGCCGGTGCGCTCGATGATGGCTTTGAGCGCGGTTTCGTTGAGGTTCTTGACGATTGGCGATTGCAGGCCGGTTTCGTTGATCTGGGTGACATCGTTGACCTTGATGTAGGCCAGTCCCTTGGCGCCGTAAATGCCGACGAAGGCGGTGTAGGTGTCGATCTCGCCACGCGTCAGCGCGGCGCCGCCCGGAATGCGCAAGGCGGCGACACGGCCATTCTCGCTGTTGGCGACGCTGGCGAAGACCTTGAACGGCACGTCCTTGACGGCATCGGTGACTTCAGTCAGCTCCAGGGTGACCCGCAGGTCGGGTTTGTCCGAGCCGTAACGGTGCATGGCTTCGGCGTAAGTCATGCGCGGGAAGGGGTTGGGCAGATCGACGTCAATCGCTTCCTTGAATACGGTGCGGATCAGTTCTTCCATGATGCCGGTAATCTGCGCCTCGTTGAGGAACGAGGTTTCGATATCGACTTGGGTGAATTCGGGCTGACGGTCAGCGCGCAGATCTTCGTCACGGAAGCATTTGGTGA
>CAYTWY010000018.1:0-6974 GCA_964440925.1 uncultured Propionivibrio sp.
ATCTCGTCGATCCACGCCGCGTTGTTGCGGATGCCGAAATAGCCGGACTGGATGCGCAGGGTTTCGCGCACCGTGAAGAAAGGATCAAAGACCAGTTCCTGGGGAACGACACCAAGCAGCCGGCGCGCCGCACGGTAATCGGCAAGCACATCCTTGCCCATGACCGAAAGACGGCCACCGCTCGGACGCACCAGACCGGAGAGGCAGGAAATCAGCGTCGTCTTACCGGCGCCGTTGGGGCCGAGCAGGCCGAAAAACTCGCCTTCGCCGATTTCCAGGGAAACCCCGTCGAGCGCGCGCAGTCGGCCGAAGTCCTTCACCACCTGCCGAATGGAAACAGCGACGCCCATGGCTGCCAGACCCGAGAAAAACCGCGCCGGCCGTTCAGGCCAGCGGCAACAAGTCAGAAACGCCGTACAGCGCCGCCAGGCTGATCATGCTGGCCGGCGGATGGGCAAGGCGCAACGCCGCCCCCGTCTTGCGCGCATCGCGCAGCCAAGCAAAGACGAGACCAAGAGCGGAGGAATCCGCCTCTTTGACGGCGGACAGATCGACGATCCAGTCTTTCTCGTCGCCGGTGCGCAAGAAGCCGCGCCCGCCGGCCAGCAGGGCACTGGCGTTGGCCATCAGCATGGCGCCACTGACGCGCAACTCGTTTCCGTTCCGCTCGATCATTTTTTCCCGGGTTCCATTTGCTTGTTTTTGTTCACCAACATCTGGAGTAGCCCATCGACGCCGTTGGCACGAACTTCCTGATTGAAGGTGTCGCGATAATTACTCACCAGGCTGACTCCAGCCACCACGACGTCGTAGACCTTCCAACCTTCCGGCCGTTTTTCCAGCGAATAATCGAGCGCAATCGGTTTGCCGCCGGACTGGACGATTTCCGTTTTGACCAGCACATCGGTATCGGTATCGAGTATCTTGGCCGGCTTGTAGCGCACGCTCTGATCCTTGTAACCGGTCAGGGCGTTGGAATAAGTGCGCACCAGCAGGGTACGGAACTCCTCGGTCAGACGCTTCTTCTGTTCCGGACTGGCCTTGTTCCAGTCGCGCCCCATGGCCAGCGCGGTCATATGCACGAAATTGAAATGCGGCAGAACCTTGGCCTCGACGAGCTCGATGGCCTTCTTCGTGTTACCGTTCCTGAGATCCTTGTCCTGACGGACGATGCTCAGCACATCCTCCGTCACCTTCCGGATCAGGACATCCGGCATCGCCGCCTCCTGCGCCAGGGCCGGGGCACACACCAGAACGGAAAAAAACAGCTTCAGAAAAAACGACTTCATCATCATCATCCAGAAAAACAGCTCAGGTCAAAAACCCGTCAGTCACACCGTCCCTGCTTGCACGGGTCGGCATCCTCTCCGATCAACGCCGCGGCGGCCTTGCCGTCGCGAACCTCGCTGCGCCGGTTCTGCAGGTAGGCATCGCGAATGTAACTATACTTGTCGATCGCCGCCTGTTCGACCAGCTTGTCGGCCGGCAGCAGACTGGCGCGCATATCGATGAAGCGCAGCGCGGTCAGGCTGTTGCGCAGGGAAACGTCATCCAGATGGATCACCGGATCGACATGCACATCGAGCGCCAGCCCGAAAGTATCACGCGTCGTGCGCGAGCCGAAGAACGGCCAGACAAGATACGGTCCCTCGCCAACCCCCCAGACCGCCAGGGTCTGCCCGAAATCTTCGGTGTGCTTTTCTATCCCCAGTTCGCTGGCTACGTCGATCAGGCCAACGAGACCGAGCGTGCTATTGACCACCACCCGCCCGATGTCGGAAGCACCCTGCGCTGGCTTGCCCTGCAGAAAGTTGTTGATCGCCACCCAGACATCGCCGATGTTGCCGAAGAAATTGCCGACCCCGGCCTTCACTGGCGAAGGCAGATATTCGTCATAACCCTTGGCCACCGGCTTGACCACCGTGTCGATGCCTTCGTTGACCGAGAACATGGCCCGGTTGAAGCCTTCGAAAGGATCGTTCGGGCTTCTCGCCGTCGTGGCGCAGGCACTCAACAGGAAAAAAACCGATACAACGCAAAACAGGCGCATAACCACTCGAGTATTCACGTAAAACTCCTTCGCGTTATTTTTTGCCCGATCCTTCACTACCCTCGGACGCCTTATTGAACATGAACTGCCCGATCAGCTTCTCCAGAACCACGGCGGACTGCGTCTTGGCAAAGGAATCGCCCGGCTGCATCATCCGCTCCTCGCCCCCGGCATCGAGCCCGACGTATTGTTCGCCGAGAAGACCGGCAGTCAGGATGGAAGCGAAGGTGTCTTTCGGAAAACGATAGCGCCCGTCGATCGTCAGCTTCACCACCGCCTCGTAGGTCTGCGGATCGAAATTGATTTCGGTCACCCGCCCGACGACAACGCCGGCGCTCTTCACCGGACCGCGCACCTTGAGGCCACCGATGTTATCAAACTTGGCCGTCAGCTGATATGTCTCGGCGAAATTGGCCGAAGACAGATTGCCAACCCTGAGCGCAAGAAACAACAACGCGACAAAGCCGATAACAACGAAAAAACCCACCCAGAGATCAATCAACTTGCGACTCATCAAATCCCCCGGAACATGAAGGAGGTCAATACAAAATCCAGCGCCAGAATGGCCAGCGCCGAATACACCACCGTTCTTTTGATCGAACTCGAAACGCCCTCGGCGGTCGGTACCGCATCGTAGCCTTCGAACACAGCAATCAGGGAAACAGCCACCCCAAAAACGAAACTCTTGATCACCCCGTTCCAGATGTCGAAACGGAAATCCACTGATCCTTGCATCTGCGACCAGAAAGCGCCTTCATCAACCCCGATAAACACCACCCCGATCAGGTAGCCACCAAAAACGCCAACGGCGGAAAACAGCGCGGCAAGCAGCGGCATCGA
Organism: uncultured Propionivibrio sp.; assembly: GCA_964440925.1. Taxonomy (GTDB): domain Bacteria; phylum Pseudomonadota; class Gammaproteobacteria; order Burkholderiales; family Rhodocyclaceae; genus Propionivibrio. Next base: position 2,891 of record CAYTWY010000018.1, read on the forward strand.
AATCACGCCGCCCCAGAAGCGGGGGGCAACGACGCGGGCAATCGGATTGACGGCCATCATGTCCATCGCGGTCAATTGCTCGGTCGCTTTCATCAAGCCGATCTCGGCCGTGATCGACGAACCGGCACGCGAAGCAAAGAGCAGCGCGGCCACGACAGGCCCCAACTCCCGCGTCAGCGACAGCGCCACCAGAACGCCCAGCGCTTCGGACGAGCCATAACGCTGCAGCGTCTCATAGCCCTGCATGCCAAGTACCATGCCGATGAACAGCCCGGAAACGAGAATGATCAGCAGCGACTGAAAACCGGAGAAATAAATTTCCCGCACGGTCAGGAAAAAGCGGCGGAAGGACTGCCCGGAATAGACCAATATCATGACAAAGAAACGGGCGGCAAATCCCAGGCGCTGCAGCCCGTTATTGAGCCGATGACCAACGTTGCGCACACCGGCCAGCGTGGCAAGAATCGACTTTTCAAGCACGCGACACCTCCTGCAACAGTTCCTGACCGAAAGGCGGCGCAGGATAATGGAAGTGCACCGGCCCATCGGCCTCGCCATAGACAAACTGATGCACGAACGGATCGGTGGAAGCGCGGATTTCATCCGGTGTTCCCTGCGCGACGATCTGCCCATCGGAAACGAAATACACATAATCGACGATCAGCAGAGCCTCCTGCACGTCATGCGTAACCAGCAGCGTTGTCGCGCCCAGCGCGTCGTTCAGCTTGCGGACCAACTGCCCGATCACCCCCATCGAAATCGGATCGAGGCCGGCAAACGGCTCGTCGTACATGATCAGCATCGGATCAAGGGCGATGGCGCGCGCCAGGGCGACACGCCGCGCCATGCCGCCGGACAGCTCGGACGGCATCAGATGCTGCGCCCCGCGCAGCCCGACCGCATTGAGCTTCATCCGCACCATGTCGCGAATCATTTCTTCCGCAAGATCGGTATGTTCACGCATCAGATAAGCCACGTTCTCATACACCGAAATGTCGGTAAACAGGGCCCCGAACTGGAACAGCATGCCCATCCGGCGACGCATGGCGTAAAGCTCGGCATGGTTCATGTCGGGCACCGATTGCCCATCGACCAGCAGGTTTCCGCGCGTCGGTCTGAGCTGCCCACCGATCAGACGCAGCAGGGTTGTTTTCCCACAGCCGGAATTGCCCATGATGGCCACCAGCTTGCCGCGCGGAATCTCCATGTTGATTCCGTTGAGGATGGTCCTCTCGTCGTAGGAGAAATTGAGGTCGGTAATCCGGACCAAGGTATCGGCAGGCACGACAGTATCCCAAGTCAAAAACATCGGCGATTATACCCTATCGTTCGCACGTCCGACGCCGATCAAAGCACAACGGAACCGCCGCCTCGCCGCTTGTTGTGGAATATTGGCCACAATCGGATCCGCGCCGGAGCCATCGGCGGACAACAACCCGCATCTTGCCACGGCAAAAGCATATACTGTAAAGCAACGCGGCGGCGTCCTGGGCGACCTTGACGGAAAAGGAAGCTCACCTCCTGCGGCACAGGCATCGCCCGCTTTCCCGAAAACCGGATTTGCCCGGCAGGCGGAAGAAATTCTTGGCAAGGAGCAGCAATGTATCTTGACCACTTCGGACTTTGCGAATCCCCGTTCCGCATTACCCCGCATACCGAGTTTTTCTTTGCCGGAGCCAACCGCGGCGCCACGCTCGAAGCGCTGATCTACGCCATTACCCACGACGAAGGCATCGTCAAGGTCAGCGGCGAAGTCGGCAGCGGAAAAACCATGCTCTGCCGGATGCTGCTCGAGCGCCTGCCGGAAAACGTCACCACGGTTTATCTCGCCAATCCTTCGCTGTCGCGCAGCGAAATCCTGCATGCCATCGCCGAGGAACTGCAAACGCCGCTCCCCGAAGGTCGCCCGCATCTGCTTCTCCGCTCCCTGCAGGAACGCCTGATCGACATTTACGGCGCCGGACGCCAAGTCGTGATCATGATCGACGAGGCGCACGCCATGCCACCGGAAACCCTCGAGGAAGTCCGCCTGCTCTCCAATCTCGAATCGAACCGGCACAAGCTGCTGCACATCGTTCTTTTCGGCCAGCCCGAACTGGACGCACGCCTGGCGGAAATGAGCATGCGCCAGCTCAAAGAGCGGATCACACACAATTTCGCCCTCGAACCGCTACGCCGCAACGACATCGGTGGCTATCTCATGTTCCGCCTGCGCGCTGCCGGCTACCGCGGCCCCAATCTGTTCACCCCGCGCGCCATCCAGCTGATCAGCAACGCTTCAGAAGGCCTGACCCGGCGCATCAACATCCTGGCCGACAAGGCACTGCTCTCGGCTTTCTCGGAAAACAGGCATCTCATCGACAGCCGTCAGATCAAGGCCGCCATCCGCGACGCCCAGTTCAGCCCCATGTCGGCGAAAAGAACCCGTATCGGAACACTGATCGCCGCTACCGCCTCCGCCCTGCTGCTGGGCACCGGGCTGGTCTACCTGGCCGGCGAGCACCTCTTCCGCGACGACAAGAGCGTAGCGGCGACCCCGGCCACCGCCCTGCCCGATGCGGCAACCGAACCGGCAGCCGCAGCCGAAGCGGAGGCGCCGCCCCCAGCCAAGACCGAAGCGGTTCTCCCGTCGCTGCCGGAAATTCTGGAGGACAGCGCGAAATGGCTGAACAACACCCCGGACTCACACTATTTCATCCAGTTGCTGAGCACCGACGCGAACAACCAGAAGATGGTGGAAAGCTTCCTGGAAAATGCCATGCGTCAGCTCGACCCACAGCAAGTTCGCGTCTATCGCTCGAACCTGAGCGGCAAAGATCGCTACGGGGTGATTTATGGCGACTATGCAACACGTGAAACAGCCTCGGCCGAACTCGCCAGATTGCTGCAGACACATCCGATCAGCGGCGCCTACATCCGTTCCGTAAGCAAGCTGCGCTAACTGCCGAGAGGTCCGGCCAAGAAAGATTCACCAAGACAAATCAGTCGCTTGCGCAACGCATATTGCGTGATATGATGAATCAATCCTTCATCGAAGAGGATCGAGCATGTTGAGAATCATCGGCGTCACCCTGTTCGCCTTACTTCTCACAGCCTGCGCGCCCACGACACTCAGTAGCGGGCCGTCAAGCGGACACCTGCGTGCAGAAAGCATCCCTCCGCCCAAGAGCGCCATCCCGCAACCCGTGCAGCAAAGCGCCTCTCTGCCCCGGCCGAAAGCTGCCGCAAAGACGGAAACCTATAGCGTAGTGGTCAATAACGTCAGGGCGCAGGATCTGCTTTTTGCCCTCGCCCGCGATGCCAAGCTCAACATCGACATCCATCCGGGGATCGAAGGTTACGTCACGCTGAACGCCATCGACCAGACCCTGCCGCAGCTACTCGGCAGGATCGCGAGACAGGTCGACATGCGCTACGAACTTGACGGGGCAAATCTCGCCGTCATGCCGGACACCCCCTACCTGAAAAATTACAAGATCGATTACGTCAATATGGCGCGCGATGTCACCGGCACGGTATCGACCAACACGCAGATCTCGACCAGCGCCGTCTCCGCATCGACGACCGGCGGAGCATCCGCGTCCGGCAACATTTCGCGCATCCGCATCGAAAACACCTCGAAGAACCGTTTCTGGGAATCTCTGGAAAGGAACCTCAAGGATCTTCTGCACGAAACTGACAAGATTTTCCCCGAAGGAAGCACCGAGACGGTGGTCGAACAGAATTCCTCGCAAAGCACGACCGGAACCGGAGCCAGCGCGTCGGCAAGCGGTACCGCGCGAGGCAAGACCGGCGCACCAAACCTGGCAAACAGTCCTCTGCCGGCAAACCTGCAGAACAGCGGCGCCACCGTGGTCAAACGCATGACCTTCCGTGAAGCCGCTTCGGTGATCGTCAGTCCGGAATCGGGGGTGGTCACGGTCAGAGCCACCTCCCGCCAGCACGAGAAAGTCCAGGAATTCATTGACCGGGTCATGAACAGCGCCCGCCGCCAGGTTCTGATCGAAGCGACCATCGTTGAGGTCGAACTGGCCGACGGCTATCAGCAGGGCGCTTTCTACTTTACGCAGGCGATGAGCCAAAG
>CAYTWY010000018.1:6984-25264 GCA_964440925.1 uncultured Propionivibrio sp.
GACGGCTATCAGCAGGGCATACAGTGGGAACGCGTGCGTTCCGACGGCTCCGGCTTCAAGATCACCCAGCCCACCCTGGGCAGCAATGTCACCAACTCGGTCACGCCCTTCGTATTCACCTTCACCGACAAGAGCAATCCTCTCAACCTGCTGGCCACGGTTAATCTCCTGCAGTCGTTCGGCACCCTCAAGGTTCTGTCCAGCCCCAAACTCTCCGTCCTCAACAATCAAACCGCGACGCTCAAGGTTTCGGAGGAATTCGTCTATTTCAACGTCAAGTCCGACGTCGCGGCTGGAACACTGGGAACGAGTCCAACCAAGGCCATCACAACGACGCCGCAATCGGTTTCCGTCGGCTTCTTCATGAGCCTCACCGCCCACATCAGCGACGATGGCATCGTCACCCTCAACGTCAGACCGTCAATCTCCAGCATTTCCGACCTGAAAAAAGACCCGAACCCGGACATCACCATCGAGAATCTGGTTCCGCAAATCCGCACGCGCGAAATCGAATCGATGATGCGCATTGAAAGTGGCGACATTGCCGTTCTTGGCGGCCTCATGGAAGACAGCCTCGACAACAAGAACGGCAGATTTCCCGGACTCGGTTCGATTCCGCTCTTCGGCGAATTGCTGAACTCACGCTCCAACGCTTCGCGTAAGACCGAACTGGTCATCTTCATCCGTCCGACAGTGATCAAGGACGCATCCATTCGCGGTGATTTCAGCCATTTCGCCGCCTCCCTGCCGGACAGCGAATTCTTCAAACCGGGCCGGGTGTATCAACCCTTCGCCGACCTGCAACCGGCACAGGAAACCGCGCCATGAGCCTGCTCATGGAGGCCCTCAAAAAAGCCGAAGAAAGCAAGCGGCAAACGGGCGCCAAAGGGGCGGCGCAGGTTTCCCCGCCGGGCGGCGGGGAAACCTCGCGCCCCTATGCGAACGAAACACGGCAAACACTCCCCGAGCTATCGCACCATATCGACGCAGTCAATGCCGACCTGGCTGCACTATCGTCCACTCCGCGCCGTCGTCCCGGGGACGGCAAGAAGACAGAGGACAGCCCTCCCCCGCAAAACGACCAGCTTGCCGCACGCAATGTCTTTTCGGCGAAACCTTTTCCCCAATCGCGCAGCTTGCGCCTGGTCGTTCTCGCCGCTGTAATCGTCCTCGCCAGCCTCCTCGTCGCACACCTCTGGCAACGACTCCCGCTCAGAACGCCACAGCCCTCCGGGGCCACCCGGCCCGCCTCTCCGCGCCCTCCGGCTCTACCTGCAGCGCAAAGGCCGGACGCCGGCCAGAACACGCCGCCACTGTCCAGCCCCGCGCCACTCGGCGAAAAATCAATCGTTTCCGCCCCCCACGCGGGACGCATTGCACCATCACCCGCCGTTCGTCCGGCGCAAAAAGCGCTTCCCGCCACACCCCCAAGGGAAAACCAGGCCATCCGGCTGAGCAGGACACACTCACGGCCCGACCCGCTTCTTGAGCACGCCTATGCCAATTTGCGCACGGGACACGCCAAGGAAGCGCAAGAGGATTACGCACGGGTTCTGCACAAGGATCCGATGAACAGCGACGCGCTTCTTGGTCTGGCAGCGACCGCCCTGCGCCGCGGCGAAAGCGAACGCGCGGCCGACTACTATCAAAGGGCACTGCAAGCCGAGCCGCAGAACGCCACAGCACAGGCCGGGCTGATCAACATGTCCGTCACCGACGACGCGGTGGCGCTGGAGAGCCGGCTGAACAGCGCGCTCTCCCGACAACCGCAAGCGGCGGCGCTGCATTTCGCCCTGGGCAACCTTTATGCCCGACAGCAGCGCTGGCGGGAAGCGCAGCAGGCCTACTTCCAGGCCTACGCAAACGCTCCGGACACCGCGGACTACCTGTTCAACCTGGCCGTCAGCCTCGACCATCTGAACCAGGACAAACTCGCCGCCCAGTATTACCGCCAGGCTGTCGCTGCGGCAGAAAATTCGCGAGACAACGCCTTCGACATCGACCAGGCCAAAGCGCGCCTTCTCGGCTTACCGCGATGATCACTCCTCCGAGCCACCCCCGCCAGCTGGGGCAAATCCTCATCGCCAAAGGCATCCTCAGCGAGGATCAGCTGCGCATCGCCCTGCTCGAACAGATGAAATCCAACCAGCCGGTGGGCAAGCTGCTGGTCTCCCTCGGTTTTGTTTCCGAAGCCACCTTGCGCGACGCCCTGTCGGAGAGCCTCGGCAAACGCTGCATCGACCTGTCCAATGTCATCATCGACCCCTCGGCGCTTGCTCTCGTTCCGTGCGAACTGGCCAAACGCCACCACCTGCTCCCCCTCGACTACGAGGCCGCACACCGGCGCCTGACCATCGCCATCTCCGATGTCAATAACATTGTCGCCCTGGACAAGATTCGCGCCCACTCCGGCGACGACCTGGACATCGAGACCCTGATCGCCGGCGAAACGGAGATCACGCGCGCCATCGACCAGGCCTATGGCTACGTGCTGTCGATTGACGGCATCCTGCACGAAATAGAAACCGGCGAAATCGACTTCCGCGGATTGCAATCATCGGCCGACGAATACAGCCAGCCCGTCGTCCGCCTGATCGACTCGCTGCTCACCGACGCCGTGAAGCACGAATCGTCGGACATCCACTTCGAGCCGGAAAACGGCTTTTTGCGCATCCGCTACCGGATCGACGGCATGCTCCGTCAGGTTCGTTCGTTGCACCAGTCGTACTGGCCGGCAATGGCCGTGCGCATCAAGGTTATGAGCGGCATGAACATCGCCGAAACGCGCGCGCCGCAGGACGGCAGGATTTCGCTCAACATGCGCGGACGGCAAATCGATTTTCGCGTTTCCGCACAACCGACCATTCACGGCGAAAACATCGTCCTGCGCATCCTCGACCGTCAGAAAGGATTGGTACCGCTTGACGCACTCGGGCTGACCGAGCAGCAGCTGACCGTGCTCAAACTGATGATCTCGCGCCCGGAAGGCATCATTCTGGTCACCGGACCGACCGGCAGCGGCAAGACGACGACGCTCTATTCCGTACTCAACCACATCAACGCCGACGATGTGAACATCATGACCCTCGAAGATCCGGTCGAATACCCGATGACCCTGGTCAGGCAGACCTCGGTCGCCGAAGCGGCCAAGCTCGACTTCGCCAATGGCATCCGCTCGATGATGCGTCAGGATCCGGACGTCATCCTGGTGGGCGAAATCCGCGATGCGGAAACTGCGGAAATGGCTCTGCGCGCTGCCATGACCGGGCATCAAGTATATTCGACACTGCATACCAACTCGGCTATCGGCGCCATTCCTCGCCTGCTCGACATCGGCATTCTGCCCGACATCATGGCCGGAAACATCATCGGCATTGTGGCGCAGCGCCTTGTTCGCCGCCTGTGTCCGCACTGCAAGACCCATTACCGGGCCGAAGCGCACGAAGCACGACTGCTTGGCACGACGGGCAACACACCGCACCCGCCCATTTTTCGTCCCAGCGGCTGCGAACACTGCGATTTCCAGGGTTACCGGGGGCGCCTGGCCATCATGGAAATCCTGCGCATGAACGCCGATATCGACGAGCTGGTCGCCCGGCGCAGCACGGCGCGCGAAATCCGGCGCCTGGCCGAACAACAAGGTTTCATTTCGCTCGCTGACGACGGTTTGCGGCGGGTGCTCGACGGCTCGACCTCGCTGGAAGAACTCGGCCGCGTGGTCGATCTGACCGAACGGATGTAACCACCATGCCGCTTTTCGATTACACGGCAATCGACGCCGACGGAAGAAAGCTTCGCGGACGCATCGACGCACTCAATCTGGTCGACCTGGAAATGCGCCTCAAGCGCATGGAACTCGACCTCGTCGACGGCAAACCGATCAGCAACCGCTCGCTGTTTGGCGCCAACGCCATTCCGCGCCGCGAAATCATTCACTTCTGTTTCCACCTCGAACTGCTGGTGCGCGCTGGCGTCCCGATTCTGGAAGGATTGTCCGACCTGCGCGACACGCTTGAAAACCCCTCGTTCCGCGAGGTGGTTGCCGCACTGATCGAAGCCATCGAAGGCGGCAAACAGCTGTCGCAAGCCATGCAGGAGCATCCCAGGGTATTTAGCCGGGTATTCGTCAGCCTGATCCGTGCCGGCGAAAGCACCGGCAAGCTGCCCGAGGTCTTGCGCAACCTCACCGCCAGCCTTAAATGGGAAGACGAGCTCGCTTCGCAGACGAAAAAACTGATCATGTACCCGGCCTTCGTCGGTTCGATCGTCCTCGCCGCCACGTTTTTTCTGATGATTTACATGGTGCCCCAGCTCAAGCAGTTCGTGAAGAACATGGGGCAGGTCTTGCCACTGCAAACCAAGGCCCTGTTTTTCGTTTCCGACATTCTTGTCGCCTACTGGTATCTGGCTCTGCTGCTGCCCGCCCTGCTGCTGGTTGGGGGCAGAATCCTGGTGCACGTCAACCCCCTGGCGCGCGCACGCTTCGACGCGCTCAAACTGAAACTGCCTTTCGTCGGTGCCATCCTGCGCAAGATCATCCTCTCGCGCTTCACCAGCACCTTCGCCCTGCTCTATGCCTCCAACATTCCGATTCTCGAATCGATCCGGACCACCCAGAACGTCGTCGGCAACATTGTCGTCCGGCAAGGTCTGGAACGTGTCGAGCAACTGATCGAAGAGGGGCAGAACGTTACGGCGGCTTTCCACAGCATCGGATTCTTCCCGCCCCTGGTCATTCGCATGCTGCGCGTGGGCGAAAGCACGGGCGCACTCGACGACGCCCTGATGAACGTCAGCTATTTCTACAACCGCGATGTGAAGGAATCCGTCGAGAGGGTTCAGCAATTGATCGAACCGATGCTCACCGTTGTTCTCGGCTGCCTCCTCGGATGGATCATGCTGGCGGTTCTCGGCCCGGTCTATGATGTAATCAGCAAGATCAAAACCTGAGCACGCCATGAAACCCGACCGACTGCTCTATCTCAGCGCCCACCAGATGACGGCCTACCGGATACACGCCGGAGAACCGGTGCGCGAGCAAACCTTCGCCACAACGGAAAGCGGCTACGCGGAGTTTGCAAGCTATCTCGAACAACAGGGAAACAGCGTTTTTTCGCTGCTGGTCAATGTACCGGAAGAAGGTTTCCAGATCGAAACCATCCCCTTCCTGCAAGGGAAGGACCGTCGGGCACTGATCGCCCGCAAGCTGGCGCAGTTCTTTTTCACTGCCCGCCTGACTGCGGCACTCTCTCTTGGCCACGCCAGAACCCGGCGCAGGAACGAACGCGTCATGCTCTGCGCCCTGACCAACAACGATTATTTCGCGCCCTGGCTAAAAGCCATCGCCGAGAGGGAGATCGCTCTCGCCGGCATCCATTCGCTGCCGCTGCTCGCCCCTTCCTTCCTGAAAAAACAGCACCTCGAAGACACGCATTGCCTGCTCCTCACGCTTCAGGACCGAAGCATCCGGCAAAGCTACATCGGCAAGGGTGAGCTGCATTTCAGCCGCCTCTCGCCCTTGCATGATGAGCATGCCGAAGCCATGGCGCACGCCTGTTACGCCGAAACGCTCAAACTCCAGCAATATCTGACCAGCCAGCGCCTGATCGAACATCAGCAGCCGCTCACCACCTTTGTCCTGGCTCACCGCAGCGCATGGCCAACCCTGCAGAAGCTGTGCACGGACAGTGAAACCATTCATTACGTCCTGCTCGATATCGACGCCTGCGCCAGAAAAATCGGCCTCGCCACGCCGCTTCGCGACTCGTTTTGCGAACCCGTCTTCCTTCATCAGATCGCCACCGCCCCGCCGGCAGTACAATTCGCCGACCCCGGGCTGCGCCACAGTTACCATCTTCGCCGCGTCGATGCGGTGCTGTACAGAATCGGGGCGTTTTTTCTCGCCCTCGCCGTGCTCTGTTCGGGAAAACTGCTTTTCGACACATTTTCCCTCGCCCGGGAGGGCGACCGACTACAGAACGAAGCGCTCCTCGACCGCCAGCGCTATGCCGAGATCGTCAAGACCTTTCCCTCGATTCCCTTGGACAACGAATCCTTGCGCCGGGTAATCGACCGCCATGCCAAACTGGAAGAAAAAAGCAGTTCGCCGACGCCCATCTACCATGAAATCAGCCGTGCGCTGCAGAAGAATCCGCCGGTGGAAATCGACCGCATCGAATGGAAAATCGGCCAGAGCACCCCGCCGAATAATTCCAGGCGCCAGCCTTTCGCCGCCACAACCGGCCAGGACGAAGAACACACCGCGGTATACGGGCATCTGCAACTACCTTCCGCCGCCCATCCGCGACAGATTCTCAACGCTCTCGATGCCTTCGTCGCCGCCTTGAAAAGTCGCGGCGACCTGCGCGTCGAAGTACTGCAACGCCCCTTCGACATCGAATCGGCCAAACCGCTCAAGGGCGACGACACGACGATGCAAGACAACAAACCCCGCACGTTCATCGTGCGCCTTCTGCGTAAAAGCGGATCATGAAACCGACACTGGCCGACCTTAAAAAATTGCAATTCAGCCTGCTTGCCGCCCTGTTGATGCTCGCCGCTGGAAGCGCAGCAGTCCATTTCTCGCTCGCATCGGCACACGCAGCACGCCTTGCCCTGAGCAAAGCGCAGATGGAACGCAGCGACGCGGAAGGAAAACTGCGGCGGGTCAGCAGCGAACAGCGCGAGATCCACGAGAAATCGGCACAATTCTCCCGCCTGCAGAAACAAGGAATCGTCGGCGAGGAGCGCCGTCTTGAATGGGTGGAACTGACCCACGCGATCCGCGCCGAGCGACAACTGATCGACCTGCAATACGAAATCGAACCACAACGGCTGCTCGAATCCGTTCCGGGAACCCGTTTCGCTTTCTACGCCAGCGCCATGCAGCTTCAGTTCGGCGCACTGCACGAAGAAGACCTGCTGCGCCTTGTCGACGACTTGCGGCAACGGGCGCACGCGCTGATCCAGATACGCAGTTGTTCGCTTTCCCGTCGCCCGCCCCAATCCGCCAGCCGCGATAACCTGGCGCAATTACAGGCCGAATGCCTGATCGATTGGGTCACGCTGCATGAAAAACCGCCCGCATGAGGAGATCGGCATGTTTTCCCCGTCCGCCACCGGCAAACACCGTGCCTCCCGGCTGTTGCTGATCCTGCTTGTTCTCCCCACGCTCCCGCCCGCCCCGGCACAGGCTGAAGAACTCGGACGCCTGTTTTTCACGCCGGAACGCCGACACAGTCTCGACCGCCAACGCCAGAGCAATCTCCAGCAAAGGCAGCCAATCGCGGAAGAAGACCCGACACTGACCGTAAACGGGATCGTGCGCCGCAGCGACGGCAAACGCACGTTCTGGATCAATGGCATCGCACAAGACGACACCGCTGGCGAACTCCGGGTCATTACGGATCGTCGGCATCCGGAAAAACTGCGCCTGCAAAGCGCCGACTTGCCCGCGGCCGAACTCAAGATCGGTGACACGATCAATCGCCATACGGGCGAATCAACCGCTCTCCTCGGTGGCGGCAAAATCGTCGTGCGCACGCCGGACAACACAGCGCGCAGAAAATGATCCGCGCCCTCCGGCCGAAATACGCGCAGCGCGGTGTCGCCCTGCTGCTGATCCTGTTCATGGCGTTAACGCTGGGACTGTGCTTTTTGTGTCGCTTTACCGGCAACGACGAAGCCGCCGCTCGCGCGCGCGCGAGCCAGAACGCGCTGAGCGAAGCCAAGAATGCCTTGATCGGCTTTACCATCACCTATCGCGAGACCCACCCGGAAGCGGCCACCGGACTGCCCGTCGAGGCATTCGGCTTTCTCCCCTGTCCGGACAGCGACAACGACGGCGAAGCGGAATCTTCATGCGGCGAAAAAGATGTCCCGGCCATCGGCCGCCTGCCATGGAAAACACTCGGCCTGCCACCACTGCGCGACAGCGACGCGCAATGCCTGTGGTATGCCGTCAGCGGCCGCGCCAAGAACAGCCCGAAAAGCGACGCCCTCAACTGGGACACCCCCGGCCAGCTGATCGTGCGTCAGGCCGCAGGCGCACTTCTTGCCGGAAGCGCTGCACACGAGAGGCCTTTCGCCGTCATCCTGGCGCCGCACGCTCCCCTGACCGAGCAGACACGCACGACAACGACCGCCGCTGCATGCGGCGGCAACAATAGCGCGGCAAACTATCTCGAAATGCTCGACGCGCTGTGGAGCGACCCGCACCACACCGGCACCCTCACTATCCAACTGGCCAGCCCGGATAGCATCGACAAGGGGCTCAACAACGATCAGGGACTATGGATCGGTAGCAGCGATATCTTTTCCCGCGTCAGGAAACGCGGCGATTTCAAGCACGACATCGACACCCTGCTCACTGACCTCGCCTTTTACCTGAACAGTCTGGCTCCGGCCAGCCTTCCTGCCGCATCGTCCGGCAACAAAGGCACCGACCTCGTGCTCGACAACTATCTGTCGACGCACGCGGACCTCCCCACGCGCCAGGCCAGAGTTCTCGACAACTGGCGCGACAACCTGCTCTACGCCGGAGGGCCGGAAGGTAACTTCACGGTCAACGCCAGCCCGACCCGCTGCCGGGCCATCCTGCTTTTTGGTGGAGCACGCGGCGCGCGCAGCCTGGTGCCGGCGGGGACACAAACGCGCAGCACGGACGAGGAAAGAAACGACCCCGGTATGTATCTGGAAGGCGACCATGCCGCGCGTTTCCCCGACAACGGGGTCTATACCGGTGCCACCGAATACCTCGCCGCAGTGCCGACCAAGGATCTCGTCCGTTGCATCACCGGGCGCGGAGCGGCGGCTGTATCCTTCAGTGAGAGCGCCGATTTCAGCCGCTTCGCCGCTGCCGGTGCCGCCGTCACAACCGATACGACCAGCGCCCCCGCGTCACCGACACTGAGCATTGCCGACGCCACCGGCTCAAGCGGCGGCTGTTTCTGGTTCGCCGACCCCATCCCTCTGGCCGGAAAAACCCTGCGCACGTATTACGAGTTCCAGTTCTTCCACGCCGACGCTTTTGCTCTGGATGAATCGGCCATCGACCGCGGCAACGGATTCACCCTGCAACTGCTGCGCGGCGACATCGGCGCTCCGCCCTCGGCCTGCGGCAGCGAAAGCAACATGGGCGCTCTGGCCGCAAGCGACATCTGGGGCAGCTTCTCGTTCATCGTCGAAACCGATGTCCGTCGCGACAGCACCCGCGCCGACCCGAAAGAAAACCATAGCGCCATCATGCTCAACGGCAACCTGAGCCATACCGGCGCAACACTGAACGCAACGTGCAATGGAACGGCCAACGGCTGCCGCCACACTCCGGCCAATGCTTTCGAGGAACTACCCACGCCAGCCATCCACCGGCAACGCATGGAAATCCACACCGGCTGCAACGCAACGTGCACCACATGTTCGCCGGCGAACCATATCGCGCCGAACACCTACGCCCGCATCAGCGTATGGGTCGATTGTGCCAATTGCAACGATATCGCCCGCGACATGAACCGTACGGATACCCCTCCCGCCATCCAGCGCTGTACCCCGCTCTACTCGCCGGAAATGGACACCATCTACTTCGGACTGACAGGCGGGTTCCGTTCCGGAATCAGCACCGGCGAAGCGCCAGCACAAGGCGTTCGTCTGCAGAATTTTTCCTTGCGCAGCGATTAAGGCATGACAAAACTCATGCATGCCCATCAAAGAGCGGCTAATCTTCATCTATCCGCAGCCCTCATCGAGCGAAAGTTCTCCGGCATGAACCCAGGACATCCCCGCGAGCGCGCCTTCACCCTGATCGAGTTGGCCATCGTCCTGATCATCGTCTCCCTGCTCGCCGGCGAAATGCTCCTGTCGCTGGGCGCCAGCCGCGACGCTGCCGCCGAAAAGGAAACGCACAAACAACTGGCCTCGATCAGCGAGGCGCTGCTCGGTTTCGCCGCCATCAATGGCCGCCTGCCCTGCCCGTCGACCGAAACCGATCCGGCAGGAGCCAACTATGGCAGCGAAGACCCCGCCTGCCCGGACAGCGAAGGCTATCTGCCCTGGAAATCGCTCGGCGTTCCCGAGACCGACGCCTGGGGAACGCGGCGCAACACGGTCTCCGCCCCTTTCTCGGGCTACTGGAGGTACCGGGTGCACAAGGAATTCACGACAAGTTTCAAGATCGACAGCAAACCCGGCGACAACTATCTGGTCGTACTCGACGCCACCGGCACCGCACTGACCGAAACCGGCGAGAAATGTCCGCTGGCCATCGTTTATTCGACCGGTCCCGATCTCGCTGCCAATGGTCAAAACGCTCCTAATCCGGGGAGCGACCCGAACAACTTGATCTATCAGGCCGGCGAACGTAACTCCGGATTCGACGATGCACTCATCTGGATCAATCGCCCCATTCTCTTCAACCGCATGATTTCCGCCGGCCAGCTATCGGTCAGCAACTGAGTTGACCCCCGCGCCGGATTGGAGTCCAATCAAAAAACCTGCTCTCCCGCTGTCAGACACCCCATGAAAACACAAGGTGGTTTCTTCGATGGTTTCCGCAATGCAGGAATCCTGCCGAGCGACACGGAAGAGTTGCGCCTGCAAAAATCGTTACTGATTTTCGCCACCGGACTCATCAGCTTCGCCTCGATGCTCTGGCTGTTCATCTACTGGCAACTCGGCCCGCAGTTTTCCTCGACCATTCCTTTCGTCTATCAGCTGCTGCTCGTCGGCAACCTCCTGATCTACCTGAAGAGCGGCAACTTCGATCGTTTCCGCCACCTCCAGCTATCCTTCTTCCTGTTCGTTCCCTTCATCGCCCAATGGAGCATGGGCAACTTCATTTCCGCCAGTGGACTTTCCCTGTGGGGACTGCTGGCGCCGGTCGGCGCCATTCTGTTCATTGGCGCGCGCGAAGCGCTGGCCTGGTTTTTTGCCTACATTTTCCTCACCCTGCTTTCAGGCGCCTTCGACTTCCTCCTCGCCGACGCGCTCATCGCCCTGCAATACCGGGTACCGACACGAACCACGGTATTTTTCTTCGCCCTCAACTTCACAGCTGTATCGACACTGGTTTTCCTGCTGCTACGCCACGCGGCCAATGAACGGCAGCAAACCAACGCCCGTCTGCAGGAAGCGCACCACCAATTACAACTTGAACAGGAGCGCTCGGAAAAACTGTTGCTCAACATTCTGCCCGGCCCGATTGCCGAACGTCTGAAAAACAGCAACCAGCCGATTGCCGACGGCTTTGCCGACGTTTCGGTGATGTTCGTCGATATCGTCAATTTCACCAAAGTCGCCGAAGGCATGAATCCGCAGCAGGTCTTCTCGATGCTCAACCGGATTTTTTCCTCCTTCGACGAACTCGCCGAAAAATTCGGCCTGGAGAAAATCAAGACCATCGGCGACGCCTACATGGTCGCCGGCGGCCTAAACAGCGAAGGCGGCAATTATTCGGACGCCTTGGTCGACATGGCCCTGGAAATGCGCGACCTCCTGCATCGCGACTTTCGCATCAATCAGATGCATCTGGAAGTACGCATCGGCATCGGCACGGGACCTGTCGTTGCCGGCGTGGTGGGCAAAAAGAAATTCATCTACGACCTGTGGGGCGATACCGTCAACCTCGCCAGCCGGATCACCAGCGAAGGCGTTCCCGGCATGGTACAGGTCGATGAAACGACCTTCCGTCGTCTGCAGCACCGTTACGAATTCCATGCGCCGCAAACGATCTATCTGAAGGGAAAAGGCAACATGGTCGTGCACCGGGTCATTCGGCGCAAGCCAGGGCAGGGCAGCGCCTGTTAGGAAAAGGACAGGAAAAAACTGACATACGTCGCCACATAATCTAATGTAATATAAAGCCAACGTCTTCTTGGCAAAGGAGGGGAAAATGAGAAAACTGCACGCGGGCTTCACTCTCGTCGAAATCGCCATTGTGCTCGTCATCATCGGCCTGTTGCTGGGCGGGGTGCTCAAGGGGCAGGAACTGGTCAATAACGCCAAAGTCAAGAATCTGGCCAACGATCTGCGCGGCATTTCCTCCTTCGTCTATGCCTATCAGGATCGCTTCCGCGCCCTGCCGGGCGATGATCGCGCCGCCGCTACCCATCTGAACGGCGCCGGCACGGCAACGACGCCGGCCAATTCGATCGGCAACGCGCGCATCAACGGCGCCTGGAACTCCAGCACGACGACCGACGAAAGCTTCCTCTTCTGGCAGCATGTCCGCCTCGCTGGCCTCGCCACCGGAACAACCGACCCCACCGCCGCCGACTACCTGCCGCGCAATGCCGAAGGCGGGGTCATCGGCGTCACCAGCGATGCGGTTCTGACCGCTCCGGCAGTACCCTACCCGGCCGCCTTCTATGTCTGCTCGCAAGGCATCCAGGGGCGTTTCGCGCGGCAGATCGACACCACGCTCGACGACGGCAATTCGCAGACCGGAACGGTGCGTATCATTGCCGGCAACGTCGCCAGCCAGGCCGAAGCGGAAAACGTCACCGCTGCCGACGACGCCACGCTATACACGGTGTGCATGAGTTTCTAGGCTTCTTCTGCCGGCCTCCGAAAGCCCGCTCCGGCGGGCTTTTTTATTCCCCTTGCAGGAGTTTTTCCTCGGCTTTCGCCAACGCTGTCGGCACCCCCAGAAGAACCAGCACGTCGCCGCCCTGCAAGCGCACCTCGGACGGATTTTTCAGTTCCCGTGCATTGCGCCGCCGGATGGCGGTCACTTCGACCCCCGACTCGCCCGCGTCGCCAATCCCCAGCTCGCGCGCAGTCCGTCCGACCGCGTACGCCCCGTCATCGAGAGAAACCGAGCACAGGCGAGGCTCGTCGCCATCATGCACGTTTTCCTCATAATCGCTCTCGCCGTGAAAGAAACCACGCAACGCCCGGTAGCGCGCCGCGCGCGTCTGGCGAATGCGCTTCAGCACCCGGTTGATCGGCACCCCGGCATGAATCAGCGCATGCGAAGCGAGCATCATCGAAGCTTCCAGCGTTTCCGGCACCACCTCGGCCGCTCCGGCGCGCTGCAACCGCTCGAAATCCTTTTCATCGATGGTACGCACCACCACTGGCAAGGCCGGCGCCAGTTCGCGCACATGATTGAGCACCCGCTCGGCGGCACGCGTATCGAGGAACGAAACGATCAGCACACAGGCCCGGCCAATTCCCGCCGCAATCAACGTCTCGCGCCGCGTGGCATTGCCGTAAACAACGTTTTCCCCGGCCGAGGCCGCCTCCTGCACGCGATCCGGATCGAGGTCGAGCGCAACATAGGACACGCCTTCGTGCGCCATGAAGCGCGCCAGGTATTGCCCACTGCGCCCGAAGCCGCAAATCACGGCATGCTTCTCGGTACTCATGCTCCGCGCCGCGATGTGGGTCAGTTGCAGGGAACGCATCAGCCATTCGCTGGCGGCAAAGCGCAACACGATGCGGTCGCTGAAATGGACGATGATCGGCGCCAGCAGCACCGAAAGCACCAGCGCCGCCAGAACGATCTGCACGATCATTCCCGGCAGCAGCGCGTAACGCTGTATATCCGCGAGCAGCACGAAGCCGAACTCGCCGCCCGCACACAACCACAGGCCGCTGCGCATCGCCGCCCCGGTCAGCGAACCGAACAGGCGCGACAGGGCGAACACCACGGCGAACTTGACGAGCAGCAGCGTGCCAAGCGCGGCCAGCACCAGCGGCAGATGCGCCAGCACCAGCGCCATGTCGAGCATCATGCCTACCGAGACGAAGAACAACCCGAGCAGTATGTCGCGAAACGGTTTGATGTCCTCCTCGACCTGATACCTGAATTCCGTTTCCGAAATCAGCATCCCGGCAAGGAAGGCACCAAGCGCCATCGACAGCCCGGCGGCCTCGGACAGAAAAGCCAGGCCGAGGGTCACCAGCAATACGTTCAATACAAAAAGCTCGGCCGATTTGCTCTGCGCCACGAAGAAAAACCACTTGCCGAGCAGATGCTTGCCCAGAAAGAAGACCAGGAAAAGGAGCAGCATGGCCTTGAGCAGGTCGATCCCCAGCGTCACGGCCATCTGTTCCGCGCTGCCGGCAAAGGCGGGGACGATGACCAGCAGCGGAACCACCGCCAGATCCTGGAACAGCAACACGCCGAGCACTTCACGCCCATGTGTCGCTTCCAGTTCAAGACGTTCGCTGAGCAGCTTGGTCAGCACCGCCGTCGACGACATGGCCAGCGCGCCGCCAAGCGCCACGCCGGCCTGCCAGGAAAGCCCGGCGAACATGGCCAGCGCCGTCACCGTGCCGAGGGAAATCACCACCTGCAGCGAACCCAGGCCAAAAACGATCCGTTTCATGGCATACAGGCGCGGCAGGGAAAATTCGAGGCCGATCGAGAACATCAGGAAAACGATGCCGAACTCGGCCAGATGCTGCATGCCGGCGACGCCATCGACGAGATTCAGGGCATGCGGACCGATCAGCGCGCCAACCAGCAGATAGCCAAGGATCGGCGGCAGATTGAGACGCCGGAAGAGAATGACCGACACCACCGAGGTGCCCAGCAACATCAAGATGATCGGCAGTGTTTCCATAGTTCCCATCGGACGCCGGCGCGCGGCGTCAATCGTGTTCACGCCGCCAAGAGCGGCGAAGCCGGGGCTTCTGCTATACTTGCCCCAATCATAACCCTTACCCGCTCATGAACCAAATACAGCCTTCTCCCAAAGCGCTTGACCTGGCGCGGCAGGTGCTGCGCATCGAAAGCGAGGCCGTCTTGGCGCTCACCGAGCGTCTCGACGACGGCTTTCTGCAGGCGCTGTCATTGATCCTCAATTGCCACGGACGCGTCATCGTCAGCGGCATCGGCAAATCCGGCCATATCGGGCGCAAAATCGCCTCGACGCTGGCCAGCACCGGCACTCCGGCCTTTTTCGTGCATCCCGCCGAAGCCAGCCACGGCGACCTCGGCATGATCACCGCCACCGACGTTCTGATCGCCCTCTCCAACTCCGGCGAAAGCGACGAATTGCTGCACATCCTGCCGTTCATCAAACGCCAGGGCGCCAAACTGATTGCCATGACCGGCAACCCGGCCTCGACGCTGGCACGCGACGCCGACGTCCATCTGAATGCCGGCGTCGCCCAGGAAGCCTGCCCGCTCAATCTGGCCCCCACGGCCAGCACCACGGCCGCACTAGCGCTCGGCGACGCCCTGGCCGTTGCCCTGCTCGACGCGCGTGGTTTCGGCGCCGCCGATTTCGCCCGCTCGCACCCCGGCGGTTCGCTCGGTCGCCGACAGCTGATCCGCGTGCGCGACGTCATGCGCACCGGCAAGGACATCCCCACCATTTCGCCGCAGGCGCCGATCAGCGAAGCGGCACAGGAAATCTCGCGCGGCGGCATCGGCATGACCGTCGTCGTCTCGCAAACGCAACAGGTGCTCGGTATCTTTACCGACGGCGACCTGCGCCGCGCCATCGTCAGGGGCGCCGATTTGCCGACCCTGCGCGTTGCCGACGTAATGACCGCCATGCCGCACCTGATGGCGCCGGAAAAACTTGTCGCCGAAGCCGTGGAAATGATGGACAAGCACAAGATCAACCAGATTCCGGTCGTCGATGACGACGCCCGCCTGATCGGAGCGCTCAACATGCACGACCTTTTCCGCGCCAAGGCCATCTGATGAAAGCGCAAGACGACGCCCGCTCCCGCGCCAGCCGCCTCAAGCTGATGGCTTTCGACGTCGATGGCGTGCTCTCCGACGGCGCCCTCTTCTACACCGACGCCGGCAGCGAGATCAAGGCGTTCAACAGTCTCGACGGGCTGGGTTTGAATCTGCTGCAACGTGCCGGCATCACCGTTGCCATCATCACCGGCCGCAATACCCCCTGCGTCGAAAAACGCATGCACAGTCTCGGCATCCCGTTCATTTACCAGGGCGTCAGCGACAAGCTATCCACCTTGCGCCAACTGCTCGAACAACTCAATCTCAGTGCCGACGAAGCGGGCTACATGGGCGATGACATCGTCGATCTGCGCATCATGCACGCCTGCGGTTTCTCCGCCGCCCCGGCCGACGCGCATGCCCTGGCGCGGAAATTCGCACGCACGGTCAGCTGCCGCAACGGTGGGCGCGGCGCCGTGCGCGAAATCTGCGAGTTCATTCTCGCCGCGCAAGGCAAGCTTGACGAGGCTCTGGCTCCCTACCTGCCTGCGGCGGCGCAATGAAAAACTGGGCCAGCGCACTTTTTCCCCTCAGCGTCCTGCTGGCATTGGCCGGGCTGACCTTCTGGCTGCGTTATGCCAGCGAACTTCCCGGGCAGAAACACGACGGCAAAACGCGGCACGACCCGGACTACATTGTCAGTGACGCCTTGCTGCGCAAGCTTGACCGCAATGGCCGCCTGCAATACACGCTCAAGGCGGACGACATCCGGCATTATCCCGACGACGACACGACCGAAATCACCCGCCCCTACCTGGTTTCGCTCAACGAGCGCAAATCGCAGCTCACGCTGAGCGCCGATCACGCGCACCTGAGCCGCGATGGCGAACGCGTCGATTTGTTCGGCAATGTCCGCATTTATCGCGCGCCGACCGCCAAGGACGCGGCGCTGAACGCCACGACCGGGCAACTGACCGCGCTGCCGGAAGAAGAAAAAGCCTTTACCCGCGACGCCGTGCTCATCACCCAGGGGAATTCACAGATCAAAGGCGTCGGCATGCGCCTCGACAACCGTACCCAGACCTATACTCTCGAATCCAGGGCTTCTGCCGTTCTGGAAAGCAAACACGCCAGGAAAAACAGACCATGATGAAAACCGCCGCCCGTCTTGTCGCCATCGGCCTGCTCGGTACCCTGAGTACCGTATCCCTGACCGTGCGCGCCGAAAAGGCCGACCGCGAGAAGCCGATCAATCTCGAAGCCGACCGCATCACCATGGACGATATCAACAAGGTGCAGGTATTCGAAGGCAACGTCGTTCTCACCCAGGGCACACTGCAGATACGCACCAGCAAACTGGTCGTCACGCAGGACGACGACGGCTTTCAGAAATGCGTCGCCACCAGCGGAGCGGGCGGGCTTGCCCGCTTCAAGCAAAAACGCGAAGGACGCGACGAATACATCGAGGGACAGGCCGAACGCATCGTGCACAACGCCCGCGACGAGAAAACCGAATTCTCCGTGCGCGCCTGGGTAAAAAGCGGGCTCGACGAGGTGAAGGGACAATACGTTCTTTACGACGCTCTGACCGAGAAATACCTGGTCACCAACGCCGCCGGACAGCCGCGCAGCAGCAGCGCGGCAGCGCCGACCGCGGAACGGGTACGCGCCATCATCCAGCCCAAGAGCAAGAACGCCGCCGCGAGCGAAAACAAGCCCAGTGAGCCGCTAAGTCTTAAACCGGCAACCAGCACCGGCGGCAAATAACGCCCGCAACGAAAGCCCACGCCAACGAGCGGCGGGGCAAACGAAGCGACCGCGCTAACGACGGCGCAAATCCTCGCGCCGCGACCAGCGAATTGCCCGCCGCTCGACTTCCTGGCGAATTTCTTCCAGCGCCTGATCGACGAGTGCCTCTTCGCCTTCGACGCCCAGTTCCAGGTGCTTGCGTTCGCCGTCGTTGCCAACGCAAGGCAGACTGAACAGGCGCAGGCTCGGATAGCCGGCAACGATGCGCTCCATCAGATCGAGCAGCGCACTCTCGTAAGCGCCTTCGCCACGCAGCAGCAACGCCTTGTCGACCATCGGCCGACGGTTGAACAGATGCGCATAGAAGCGATCAAGCGCCCATTCGACCATTGGATGCGCCATTTGCGGAAAGCCGGGCAGGAAATGATGCTCGCGCACGCGAAAACCGGGAATGCGGTTGAACGGATTGGGCACGATGTCGACCCCGCGCGGAAAGACACCGAGCGACAGACGTTTCTCGTCGGTATCCGCGCCAAAGCGCGCACGGATTTCCCGCCCGGCCTCGGGATGCAGCACCAGTTCGACGCCCAGCGCCTCGGCCGCCGCCTGCCGCGTATGATCGTCCGGCGTATTGCCGATACCGCCGAAGCTGAACACCACGTCGCCGGAAGCAAAAGTGCGCCGCAGCGTATCGACGATACGCGGTCGCTCGTCGCCCAGATAGTCAACCCAGGACAGGCGCAGCCCCCGCGCGGCCAGAAGCTCGACCAGTTTGTTGAAATGTTGATCGGCGCGCTTCCCCGAAAGAATCTCGTCACCGATGATCAGGGCGCCAAAGCTCATGCCCAACCTCCCTGTTTTCCGAAAAAATGCCTGAATCCGCAGCCCCGGAGC
>CAYTWY010000019.1:0-14620 GCA_964440925.1 uncultured Propionivibrio sp.
CGAAGTAGATGTGGCCGATGGCGTTCTTGACGACGCCCTTGACGATGCTGCCTTCCTTGAGGTTGGCCAGCAGAGCCTCGCGCTCTTCGCCGACACTGGCTTCAAGCACGGCACGGCGCGAAACAACGACGTTGTTGCGCTTGCGATCGAGCTTGATAACCTTGAATTCGTAGGTCTTGCCTTCGTACGGTGAGGTATCCTTGACCGGACGCATGTCAACCAGCGAACCGGGCAGGAAAGCGCGCACGCTGTTGACCATGACGGTCAGACCACCCTTGACCTTGCCGGTGATCGTGCCGGTCACCAGGGAGCCGTCGTTCAGGGCATTTTCCAGGAAGTTCCAGGCAGCAACACGCTTGGCGCGATCACGCGACAGACGGGTTTCACCGAAGCCGTTTTCGAGTTGTTCGATGGCCACCTGGACAAAATCGCCAACCTTGGCTTCGAGTTCGCCTTGGTCGTTGAGGAATTCTTCGCGTTCGATATAGCTTTCGGACTTCAGTCCGGCATTGACGACCACGAAATTCTGGTCGATGCGCACGACTTCCGCAGTGATGACCTCGCCCTGGCGCATTTCCTGGCGCGCGAGGCTGGCTTCAAAAAGATCGGCAAAGCTTTCTTGCATAACGGGGTTAGCTGACATATATGAGGAAAGAGGGTTGACCGCATTGCTGCGGATTGGGTTAAGTTAAAAAAACACCGTCAACACACGGCGCCCACCGCCATCGCACGGATGGACAAGACAGACAACATGCCAGACGATTCCTGAAGCGCACCACGCCGCGCCAATTCTCCTACACACCACCGGCGTCCCACGACAACACCCGGGCCACCGCCTGCTCGATGCTTAATTGCGTCGTATCGAGCAATCTGGCGTGTTCGTTTTGCTGTAATGGCGCAACACTGCGCTGGCTGTCTCGCCGGTCGCGTTCGCGCAAATCCTGCAAAAGAGGCTGGATATTAGCAGCGATTCCTTTTTCGATCAACTGCTTATAGCGTCTTTCCGCACGCACTTCAACGCTCGCGGTAAGAAAAACTTTGGTCTGCGCATCCGGAAAAACCACCGAGGCCATATCGCGCCCATCGGCCACCAGGCCCGGCGCATGGCGGAATAATCGCTGGCGGAACAACAGGGCAGCGCGCACAGCCGGCAAGGCCGCCACCTGCGAGGCCCCGGAAGAGATCGCTTCGTGGCGGATCGCTTCGCCGACCTCTTCGCCGGACAGACGAATGGAATTTTCGCCAAACACCACGTCCAGCGCGGCGGCGATGGCGGCCACACCGGCCTCGTCGCTCCATGCCACGCCGGCGCGTTGCGCCGCCAGTGCGGTCAGCCGGTAAAGCGCCCCGGAATCGAGATAGTGCCAGCCGAGCGCTGCCGCCACCCGTGCTGCAACCGTCCCCTTGCCCGATGCCGAAGGTCCGTCGATGGCAATCACCGGAACCGGTTGCGTCACCTCGGCAAAGTACTTGAAATAATCCGGGAAAGTCTTCGATACGCAGCCCGGATCGTTGATGCGCACGGTGCCCCCGAACGCGGCCAGCGAGAAACACATGGCCATCCGGTGATCGTCGTAGGTGTCGATGCCACGGTGAGGGGTGAGGCGTGAGGCATGAGGCGTAATGCTGAGGTAATCGGTACCCTCCTCGACCACGGCCCCGAGTTTGCGCAGTTCGGTTGCCATGGCGGCAATGCGGTCAGTTTCCTTGACCCGCCAGCTGGCGATCTGCTTCAGCGTCGTCGTGCCCGTGGCGAACAATGCCGTGGTCGCCAGCGTCATGGCCGCATCGGGAATGGCGTTGCAGTCGAGCGTGATGCCGCGCAGCCGGCCCGAGGACGGCACCGAGGCCTCGATCCAGTTCGGCCCGAGCGTGATACGGGCGCCCATCCGTTGCAACGCCGCAGCAAACTGCACGTCGCCCTGGATCGAATCCCGACCGACCCCTTCAACGCGTAACGGACCACCGCCGAGCGCGCCGAGCGCGAGGAAATACGAGGCTGAGGAAGCATCGCCCTCGACGTACACGAGACCCGGCGAACGATAGACGCTGCCCGCCGGAACGATGAAACGCTGCGCGCCCTGACACTCAACCCGGACACCAAAACGCGCCATGATCGCCAGGGTGATTTCAATGTACGGACGCGAAATCAATTCGCCAACCACCGCCACCGTAGTTTCCACGCCGGTCAGCGGCAACGCCATCAGCAGGCCGGTAAGGAACTGGCTCGACACATCGCCACGGATGTGCACGACTCCGCCCGGACGAATCGTCGCCGGGCGGATCGCCAGCGGCGGAAAGCCTTCGTTGCCCAGACAGGACATGTCGGCCCCCAGCTCACGCAAGGCCGCCAGCAGATCGCCGATCGGTCGCTCATGCATGCGCGGCACGCCGGATAGGGTGTATTGCCCGCCGCACACCGCGAGCGCTGCCGTCAGGGAACGAAACGCGGTGCCGGCGTTACCGAGAAACAACGCCGCCGCCTTGACCGGAAAAGCCCCGCCACAACCGAAGACGCGATAGGCATTTCCACCCAGAGCATCGATGCGCACCCCAAGCGCGACCAGGGCTTCGAGCATGCGTGCCGTATCATCCGAAGTCAGCAGATCGCGGATCTCGGTTTCCCCTTCGGCGAGCGCCGCGAGCAGCAAGACCCGGTTGGAAATACTCTTGGAGCCGGGCAGACGCACCGTACCCCTGGCAGAAAGCAATGGCGGCAGATCAAGAAAGGGGGGGGCGTTCGCCGGTGATTCCTGTTTCCGATTCTGACTCATGATCATTTTTGCATTTATTACACGGTTAGGCTGTACGCCGCATGGATATCCAACTTATGGAACACTGCCCCGCGACGCCTCGATTTTCCTGCCTTCCAGGCAAACATCCGAGGAAAACCGCATGCATTGGCGCTACGGGAAATCACTTGTGCGCACCTTCTGTCCACTCACCCCGTGCGGTACGGGCAACATCAAAGGTCTGTTCGAGTGCCGTGCCGTCACCGCGTAGCAGCGCATCGTGCAGGGTGTCGAGCTGCGCCCGATAACGATCGAGCTCCTCCAGCAGCGCCACGCGGTTGGCCAGACAGATGTCGCGCCACATTTCCGGGTGACTGGCGGCAATCCGCGTGAAATCGCGGAAGCCGCTCGCGGCATAGCGGAAGAACAGTTCGCTGTTTTCGCGCACGGCCAGGTCGTGCACCAGGGCAAACGACAGCAGATGCGGCAAATGACTGACCGCGGCAAACACGCGATCATGCTCGTCGGGAGCCAGTTCATGCACTTGCGCGCCACACCACTCCCAGGCCGAACGAACCCTGGCGACGTTGAGTACAGAATTCTCCGGCAAGGGCGTCAGTACCACCTTCTTTTCGCGGTAGAGATCGGCACGTGCGGCGGCCGCGCCACTGTTCTCGGCCCCGGCAATCGGATGCGCCGGAACGAACTGGCCGATTTTCCCGGCGAACTGTTCGCGCGCCGCGTCGACCACGTCCTGCTTGGTACTGCCACCATCGGTCACCACCGTCTGCGGGCCGAGATAAGGGGCGATGCGCGCCATGATTTCCGGCATCTGGCCGACCGGCGAAGCAATCAGCACCAGATCGGCGTCGGCCACTTCCTGACCGGGATTGGCGCCGATCCGGTCAATGATGCCCAGTTCCAGCGCCTGCTTCAGCGTGGCGATGCTGCGCCCGAAACCGACGATTTCCTCAACCTGCCCCGCGGCTTTCAAGCCCAGCGCAAAAGAACCGCCGATCAGGCCGACCCCGAAGATGACGACTTTGCCAAACTCCGGAGCGGCGCTCATGATACCGATTTTTCCAGCGCGTCGATAAACCGCCGGTTCTCGGCCTCTGTACCAATGGTGACCCGCAGCCATTCGGGCATGGCGTAACCGGCCAGCGGCCGGACGATGACGCCTTGCCGGAGCAACTTCTGATTGACCGTCGCCGCATCGCTCACGCGGAACGTCAGGAAATTGCCGTGCGACGGGATATGCGCCAACCCGAGGCGCTTCAGGGCAACGAGAATCTGCTCCATGCCGCAACGGTTAAGAGCATAGCTGCGGGCGACGAACTCGTGATCGGTGAGCCCGGCACAAGCTGCGGCCAGCGCCAGATTGTTGCAGTTGAACGGCTGCCGCACCCGGTTCATCAGACCGGTAATTTCAGCCGAGGCCAGCGCGTAGCCGACACGCAGGCCGGCCAGACCATAGATCTTGGAGAAAGTGCGCGTAATCACCAGATTGGGAAACTCATCCAACCAGGTCGCCGTATCGGTACGCTCGGCCGGCGGAATGTACTCGTTGTAGGCTTCGTCAAGCACCACGACCACGTCGCCGGGAACCGCCTGCATAAAGGCTTTGAGCTGCGGATAGGGAAGGAAATTGCCGGTCGGATTGTTCGGATTGGCGATCCAGATCAGGCGCGTATCGGGACGGATCGCCACACGCATGGCGTCGAGATCATGACCGAAATCCTTTGCCGGCACGGTAATCAGATCCGCTCCCGTCGACAGGGTGGCCAGCGGATAGACGGCAAAAGCGTATTGGGAGTAGATAGCCGAACGCCCCGATGCCAGAAAGACGCGCGCGATCAGGTCGAGTACGTCGTTGGAGCCGTTGCCGAGCACGATGCGCTCCATGCCTAGGCCGGTATGTGCGGCAACCGCCGCCTTCAGTTCGAAGTCATCGGGGTAGCGTTCCAGCGAGGGGATGGCTTTTTCCAGCGCCACGCGGGCTTTCGGACTCATCCCCAGCGGGTTCTCGTTGGACGCCAGCTTGACGATGGATTCGACGGGAATACCCATTTCACGGGCGAGTTGCGTAATCGGTTTCCCCGCCACATAGGGCGAAATGGCACGAACGTTGGGCAACGACTGATCACAAAGAGCCACGACTTGTCCTTCAAAAATAAAAATTCGGAACTTCAGTAAACGCTGACCGGGTACGATCCCAGCACTTTGAGATAGGCCGCGCGCCGTTCCAGCTCGGCCAGTGCCGCCGCCACGGCGGGATCACTGCGATGCCCCTCGATATCGACGAAGAACACGTACTCCCACAGGGCATGGCGCGCCGGCCGCGATTCGAGACGGGTCAGCGAGACGCCGGCATCGGAAAACGGCGCCAGCAGCATGCCCAGCGAACCGGTACGGTTATGCGCCGACATGATCAGCGACGTCTTGTCGCGCCCGGAAGGCCCGGCTTCCTGCCGCCCGAGGACGACAAAACGCGTCGTATTGTTCGGTTCATCCTCGATGCTGCTCGCCAGCTTCGGCAGGCTGTAGCGTTCGGCCGCCGCTTCGCCGGCAATCGCCGCCGCGCCCGGTTCGGAGGCGGCAAACTGCGCCGCCTGGGCATTGCTGCCCATGGAAATGCGTTGCGCCTGCGGCAGGGTACGGTTCAGCCATTCATGGCACTGTGCCAGCGACTGGGCGTGCGAATAAACCTTGGCGATCCTGTCGAACGAAGGTTCATTGGAAAGCAGATGCTGGTGGATGCGCAGCACCACTTCGCCGCAGATCTTGAGTGGTGTCGTCGTCAGCAAGTCGAGCGTGCGCCCGATCGCCCCCTCGGTCGAGTTCTCGATTGGCACCACGGCGTAATCGACATGGCAGGCCTCGACCTCGCGAAAAACATCGTCGATCGACGCTTGTGGCATGAGGCGCGCGGCATGCCCGAAATGCTTGGTCACCGCACTTTCCGAAAAGGTACCGAGCGGCCCGAGGAAAGCCACGCCGAGTGCTTGTTCGAGCGACAGACAGGCGGACATCACTTCGCGGAAAAACCAGGTCACGCTGTCGCCGGGCAGCGGCCCCGGATTCATCTGCTGAATCCGCCGCAACACCTGCGCCTCGCGCTCCGGACGATAGACAACCCCGTCTTCGCCGCTCTCCGCCTTGATCCGGCCAACCTGTTGCGCACAACGCGCGCGGCGGTTGAGCAGTTCAAGCAACTGCGCATCAATGGCGTCGATTTCGCTACGAACGACGGCAAGTGTATTCTGGAATTCATCATTCATGGCTTTATCCGGCGTATCAACACTCATCGTTTAGCCTTAACACCCAGTTTTGCAGCAGAGAACATGCCGCGCGCACCCCTTGGGGTGCAGCACGGCGAAGGAAAACCAGCCCGCGATTTCCCTGAACTCAAACATCGGCGGCATACCCCAGAACCGGTAATCCTCTGTCCTTACTCCGTGTTCTCTGTGGTTATCGGTTACTGCTCCTGCTCCGGAGTCGCATCGGTTCCGGCATCGTTTGCCAGATCCTCAAGGCCATCGGAATCCTCTTCTTCGGTTTCGACCACTTTCTCCAGCCCGGCGAGTTTCTCGCCGGCATCAAGAGAAATCAGCGTCACCCCCTGCGTGGCACGGCCGAGTTCGCGGATTTCCTTCACCCGCGTGCGGATCAGCACCCCGCCGGTAGTAATCAGCATGATTTCGTCCTCATCGCGCACCAGACGAGCCGCCACCACCTTGCCATTGCGTTCGCTGGCAGCAATCGCGATCACGCCTTGCGTACCGCGTCCCGAATGGCGGAAATCGGCCAGCACGGTGCGCTTACCAAAACCATTTTCGGTGGCCACCAACACGGTTTCCTGATGATTCTCGGCCACCAGCAACGACAGCACCTGCTGCCCTTCGCCGAGTTTCATGCCGCGCACACCGCGTGCCGTCCGCCCCATCGGACGTACATCTTCCTCGTCAAACCACACCGCCTTGCCGGCATCGGAAACCAGCACGACATCCTGGATGCCGTTGGTCATTTCAGCGCCGATCAGATAATCACCCTCGTCAAGCGCCACGGCGATAATGCCGGCCTTGCGCGGGTTGGAGAAATCCGACAACGGCGTCTTCTTCACTGTCCCCTGGGCGGTACACATGAAGATGAAGCGATCTTCGACGAATTCCTTGATCGACAGGATGGCGTTGATTTTTTCGCCCTCTTCGAGCGGGAACATATTGACGATCGGTTTGCCCCGGCCGGTGCGCGCACCCTGCGGCACTTCATAGACCTTGAGCCAATAGACCCGGCCACGGTTGGAGAAGCACAGAATCGTGTCATGCGTATTGGCCACGAACAAATGATCGACGAAATCGTCTTCCTTCACCGTCGCCGCCTGTTTGCCGCGTCCGCCACGCCGCTGAGCGCGATAATCGGCGAGCGGCTGCGACTTGACGTAGCCGCTGTGCGACAGGGTCACCACCATGTCCTGCGGTGTGATGAAGTCCTCGATGCCCAGATCCTGGGTATGCAACACAATTTCCGAGCGCCGTTTGTCACCGAACTGGGCACGGATGCCGGACAGTTCCTCGACGATGATTTCGCTGATCCGTTCCGGCCGCGCCAGAATGTCCATCAGGTCGGCAATGCGTTCGAGCAGTTCGGCGTAATCGGCCACGATCTTGTCGCGCTCAAGCCCGGTCAGCCGCTGCAGGCGCAATTCAAGAATGGCCTGCGCCTGCGCCTCGGACAGCAGGTAACCGCTCTTCGACAATCCATATTCCAGCGCCAGCCCTTCCGGCCGCGTGGCATCAAGCGAAGCGCGGGCGAGCATCCCGGTAACCGTCGCCGAGGTCCACAGGCGCGACATCAGGCCACGCCGCGCATCCGCCGGAGTCGGCGCCGCCTTGATCAAGGCAATGATCTCGTCGACGTTATCCAGCGCTACCGCCAGACCTTCCTGGATATGTGCCCGCTCGCGCGCCTTGCGCAGCTCAAACACCGTGCGCCGGGTAATCACTTCGCGCCGGTGCGAAAGGAAACATTCCAGCATCTGCTTGATGTTGAGCAGACGCGGCTGGCCGTCGACCAGCGCCACCATGTTCATGCCGAAGGTGTCCTGCAACTGGGTCTGCTTGTACAGGCAGTTGAGCACGACTTCCGGCACTTCATTGCGCTTGAGCTCGATCACCACGCGCATGCCCGATTTGTCGGACTCATCGCGCAAATCGGCAATCCCTTCGATTTTCTTCTCGTTGACCAGTTCGCTGATCTTTTCCAGCAAGGCGCGCTTATTGACCTGGTACGGCAACTCGTCGACGATGATCGCCTGCCGGTCACTGCTGCCTTTGATGTCTTCGAAATGGGTCTTGGCGCGCATGATCACGCGTCCACGCCCGGTCTGGTAGCCCTCGCGCACCCCGGAGACGCCGTAAATGAGGCCGGCGGTCGGAAAATCCGGCGCCGGAATAATATCGATCAGCTCGTCGATCGACATTTCCGGATTGGCCAGCAAGGCCAGACAGGCGTCGATGACTTCGTTCAGGTTGTGCGGCGGAATATTGGTCGCCATGCCGACGGCAATACCCGACGAGCCGTTGATCAACAGATTGGGAATGCGCGCCGGAAGAATCAGCGGCTCCTGCTCGGAACCATCGTAATTCGGCCCGAAATCGACCGTTTCCTTGTCGATATCGGCCAACAGTTCGTGACCGATGCGCGCCATGCGCACTTCGGTGTAACGCATCGCCGCCGCGCTGTCACCGTCGACCGAGCCGAAATTACCCTGCCCATCGACCAGCATGTAACGCAAGGAGAAATCCTGCGCCATGCGCACAATCGTGTCATAGACCGCCAAATCACCGTGCGGATGGTACTTACCGATCACATCGCCGACGATGCGCGCCGATTTCTTGTACGCCTTGTTCCAGTCGTTACCCAGTTCGTGCATGGCAAACAACACCCGCCGGTGCACCGGCTTGAGGCCATCGCGGGCATCAGGCAGGGCACGTCCGACGATCACGCTCATGGCGTAATCGAGATACGAACGGCGCATCTCGTCTTCAAGGCTGATGGGCAATGTTTCTTTGGCGAAAAGTTCCACAGCTTGTTCCATTATTTCTTGTCCGCAAAATCCAGCAAGAGCCAAAGACCGACGCCAATGTCGCCGTCCTGACCAAACCGTGGATTCTAGCACGCCATCGCCCCCCGGCCGGAAACCGCACCGGCCAACGCCGAGATACGCCCGCCGCCGCGAACGGCTGGAAAACAAAATCGGCCATGACGCTCGAAATCGCGCCCGAAGCAAAGTAAGCTAGGCAACAATCCGTTATCGACTCTCAATCTCTCCTTGAAACCGTCCGGCCCATGAACACGCCTATCGACTTGCTCATCGCAGCCCGTTGGATCGTCCCTGTCGAACCCGAACGCACCGTGCTCGAAGACCACGCCATCGCGATCAACAAGGGACGGATTGTTGCAATTTTGCAACAGTGCGAAGCACAAAATCGCTTCAGCGCCCGGGAAACCCGGCTCCTGCCGCACCATATGGTGATTCCCGGCCTCATCAATCTGCACACGCACGCCGCCATGACGCTGCTGCGCGGACTGGCCGACGACCTGCCGCTGATGGACTGGCTGCACAAACACATCTGGCCGGCCGAAGCCCGGCACGTTTCACCTTCCTTTGTGCATGACGGCACCCTTCTGGCCTGCGCCGAAATGCTGCGCGGCGGCACCACCTGCTTCAACGACATGTACTTCTACCCGAAAGCCTCGGCCACAGCTGCCCTGGCTTCGGGCATGCGCGCCGCGCTCGGACTCGTCTGCTTCGATTTCCCCACCCCTTATGCCGCCGACGCCGACGATTACCTGAGCAAAGGTCTGGCCGTGCGCGATGCGCTGCGCGACGAGCCACTACTCAGCTTCTGCCTGGCACCGCACGCCCCATACACGGTCAGCGACCGGAATTTCGCCAAGGTACTGACCCTGGCCGAACAATGCGAACTGCCGATCCACCTGCATCTGCACGAAACCACGCAGGAAATTGAAAGCAGCAGGGAAAACTTCGGCATGCGCCCGCTCGAACGCCTGCATCGTCTCGGCCTGCTCAGTCCAGGGCTCATCGCCGCGCACGGCGTCCACCTCGAGACAGAAGAAATCGCCCTGCTGGCCGAGCACGGCTGCTCGATTGCCCACTGTCCGAGCTCGAACCTCAAGCTGGCCAGTGGCATGGCACCGATCAGCGCTCTGCATGCGCAGGGCGTCAATATCGGCCTGGGCACCGACGGCGCGGCAAGCAACAACCGCCTCGACATGTTCGCGGAAATGCGCCTCGCTGCCCTGCTCGCCAAGGGCGTCAGCGGCGACGCGGAAAGCATTGATGCCCATCAGGCGCTGCGCATGGCCACCCTGGCTGGCGCCCAGGCGCTCGGCCTCGAAGCGGAAATCGGTTCGCTGCGCAAGGGCAAGGCCGCCGACCTGTGCGCCATCGATCTCAACGACATCGGTCTGGCGCCATGTTACGACCCGGTCTCGCTTCTCGTTTATTCGGCCGGACGCGAAAATGTGTCGCACGTCTGGGTCGGCGGACAACTCCGCGTCGCCGAAGGACACTTGACCGCAAATACTGAAATTGGGTTGATGAATCTTGCTTCTTTATGGCAAAATCAAATCCGTCCGCGCAATGTTTGACGAGTTTTATCAATTTTGAGGCGAAACGTGCCTTACGGACGCACTCCGCAGGCTTTAATTAAACAAGAGGGAAATCCAGATGAACAAGACAGTTAAACACAGCATCGTGGCCGTCGTGGCCGCAACTCTCGGTCTCTGCGCTTCGTTCGCGCACGCCGCGACCAACAGCATTTACGCTCTCACCTCGCTCGACCAACCGGTTCAGAGTTCTTCTGGTTGCGTGCGCACCACTTCTTGGACGCCGGCTGCTGCGGCACAGGACAAGTTCGGCTGCCAGTGCGACAAGGATCTGATCGCCAAGGACATCTGCGAACCCAAGGCCGCCAAGCCTGCTGCCCCGGTCAAGGCCAAGAAGGCCGCTGAATTCGGCAAGAAAGTCACCATCTCGGCCGACGCCCTGTTCGACTTCAACAAGGCCAAACTGCGTCCGGAAGGCAAGACCAAGCTCGACAACGTCGTTGCCGAAGCCAACAAGCTGGTTCTCGAAGTGATCATTGCCGTGGGTCATGCCGACCGCATCGGTAGCGCCGCCTACAACCAGAAGCTGTCCGAAAAACGTGCTGCCGCCGTCAAGGACTACCTGGTCGCCAAGGGCATCCCGGCCAACCGTGTCTACACCGAAGGCAAGGGCAGCAAGCAACCGGTGACCAAGCCCGGCCAGTGCAAGGGAGCGAAGAGCGCCAAGGTCATCGCCTGTCTGCAGCCTGATCGTCGCGTCGATATCGAACTCGTCGGCACCCAGAAGAAATAATTCTTCCGCATTATCGAAAAGCCCTGCCTCGGCAGGGCTTTTTTCATTTTCACCTGGCGCAGGAGAAAGCAAACGCCATGCCGCACACCGACAACGCCGACCCGAACGAAGTTGAAAAATTCAGCCAGCTGGCGCACCGCTGGTGGGACCCGCTGAGCGAGTTCAAACCACTGCACGACATCAATCCGCTGCGCCTCGCGTGGATTGCCCGCCGCACAGAGCTCGCCGGAAAGCGGGTTGTCGACATCGGCTGCGGCGGCGGCATCCTCGCCGAAGGCATGGCCGCACACGGCGCCGAGGTTACCGGTATCGATCTTTCCGAAAAAGCGCTGAGCGTTGCCCGACTGCATCTGCTGGAAAGCGGAGCAACCGTCGACTACCGGAAAATTTCGGCCGAGGAATTCGCTGCCGAAGCGCCAGCCCGGTTCGACCTCGTCACCTGCATGGAAATGCTCGAGCACGTCCCGCACCCGGCCAGCACCATTGCCGCTTGCGCCAGACTGGTCAAACCGGGCGGACACGTCTTTTTCTCCACCCTCAACCGGAACGTCAAATCCTACCTGCTCGCCGTCGTCGGCGCCGAATACATTCTCGGCATGTTGCCCAAGGGCACACACGATTACGCCAAATTCATCAAACCGTGCGAACTGGTGCGCTGGGCCAAGAGCGTCGGGCTCGAACCCGAAGAACTGCTCGGCATGCAGTACAACCCGTTCAGCAAAAGCTACCGTCTCGACAAGGACACCCGCGTCAACTACCTGCTGCACACCGTCAGGACAGTCTGAAACGAAGCGCCCTGCCGGCTGCAGGTCGTCTTGCCCCTTGTCCGCCCCCCCAGCAGGGCGAAGCCTGAGTGGAGACTTTTCTCCAAACGCGGACGGGTTTGCGGTATCCTGTCGCCCGTTCAAGCCTCGCGCTCGAATTCATACAGCCCACAGACCGGACAGGATTTGCCTTCTGTCTGCTTTCACAGGAGAAATGTCGTGCGATTCTCAAGCAAACTGCTCGCTGCCCTTGCTTTGCTGTCGGTTATTCTCGCCACGCCGGTAATGGCGCGCGACTGGAACACCATCAAGGCATCCGGAACGATCATTGCCGCCACTGAAGGCGCTTTTGCTCCGTTCAACTATTTTGAAGGCAAAAAACTGACCGGCTACGAAGTCGATGTTGCCGAAGCACTGGCCAAGAAAATGGGGCTGAAACTCGAGTGGCGCGTCGTTCCCTTCGATGCCCAGTTGGCTGCGGTCAGCCAGGATCGCTTCGACTTCGCCATCGCCTCGCACGGCTACTCGCCCGAACGCGCCAAGGCCGTCGATTTCGCCAGCCCGCACTACTGCACCGGCGGCCAGATCACGGCAGCAAAAACCGGGCCGCTGACCGTCGCGGCGCTGAAAGACAGGACGGTCGGGGTACAACTGGCCACCAGCTACTACGACGCCGCCAAGAAAATCCCCGGCGTCAAGGAAATCAAGACCTACAAGGCCGACCCGGAAGCCTACTCGGCGCTTCGCGCCAAGAAGATCGACGCCTGGATTTCGGACAAATTCACCGTCATGGAGACGCTGAAGAAGAATCCCGACGCCAATATCGTCACCGGCGAGCAGGTGTTCATCGAACGGGTTTCGCTGATCATGCGCAAGAACAACAAACCTTTCATGGAGCAGATCAACCAGGCCATGGCGGAACTCAAAAAAGACGGCACGCTGGCCACCATATCGCAGAAATACTTCAAGTCCGACATCACCTGCCGCGATTAAAAAGAAACAGGCAATGAACTGGACCAGGCGATATCCGGGCTGGACGATGTTCGGCTCGATGATCGGGCTGCTGTTTTTTCTCTGGGGACTGGCCATCCCGCTGTCTGCCGCGCCGGATCCCATCGGATCCGCCGCGCAGCAATTTGCCGAGGGCGCCCGCATCACCGTCTGGCTGACCTTGATATCCGGTTCGGCGGGCATCGTGCTCGGCATTCTGGCCGGCGTCGGCAAGCTGTCGCGCTTCTTCCCGCTGCGCTGGTTATGCGACTTTTACGTCTGGCTGATCCGTGGCACGCCGCTGCTCCTGCAAATCCTGTTCGTCTGGCTGGTCGCCCCGACGCTCATGCCCGAAGGGGTCGACCTGTCCGATTTCGCCTGTGCGGCCATCGCCCTGTCGCTCAACATCGGCGCCTACAACACCGAATGCGTCCGCGCCGGCATCCTGGCCGTCCCGCACGGACAGGTCGAAGCCGCCAGAGCGCTCGGCCTGTCGCCACTGCAGACCTTTGCCGACATTGTCCTGCCACAAAGCTTGCGCGTCGCGCTCCCGGCGCTGGCCAACAACCTCGCTTCGCTGGTGAAAGACTCTTCCCTAGCCTACGTCATCAGCGTCGTCGAGCTAACCATGGTCGGTTACCGGGTGCAGGCCGAAAGCTACCAGCCGATCCCCGTCTTTCTCACCATCGGCTCCATTTATCTGATTCTGACAACGGCCTTCACCACCCTGACGGCGGCGCTTGAAGCGCGTTTCGACGTCGGGCAGAAACGATAAGCAGAAACCGCATGAACCCCTCCAGCCGGACCAGACCCATCATCATCGCCCGCAACGTCGACAAACACTTCGGCGCCTTCAAGGCACTGCGTGGCGTTTCGGCAAGTTTCGCCGAAGGCCAGGTCACGGCCATCGTCGGCCCCTCCGGTTCAGGAAAATCGACGTTCCTGCGCACACTCAACCGGCTGGAAGCACACAACGGCGGCGAAATCATCATTGACGGCATCGAGCTGAACGACAACGTGCAACACCTCGATGCCATTCGCTGCGAAGTCGGCATGGTCTTCCAGAATTTCAACCTCTTCTCGCACCTGACCATCCTGCGCAACATCACCCTGGCGCCGATGCGCGTGCGCAAGATTTCACGCGCAGAGGCGGAAAGCAAGGCACTGGCACTGCTCGACCGGGTCGGGCTGAAGAACCAGGCGCACAAATATCCGGTACAGCTTTCCGGCGGACAACAGCAACGCGTCGCCATCGCCCGCGCACTGGCCATGGATCCCAAAGTCCTGTTGTTCGACGAACCAACTTCAGCGCTCGACCCGGAAATGGTGAACGAGGTACTCACCGTCATGCGCGAACTGGCTCACACCGGCATCACCATGCTGGTGGTCACGCATGAAATGGGCTTTGCCCGTGAAGTCGCCGACCGCGTCATCTTCTTTGACGAAGGCTGCATTCTCGAAGACACGACGCCGCAAGCCTTTTTCAGCAACCCCGACCACGAACGTGCCCAGGCCTTCCTGGCGCAGGTTCGGCACGGCTTCTGATTCCGGCTGCGCGGCCTAGGTCGACGAAGCGGACGCCCCGGCGCGCCGCTCGGCAAGCAGGGGCAGAATCTGCACGGCGATGATACACAGGAAGATCAGCACAAACGCCGGAATGACACATTCATAAAACATCAATGTGCCGCTTTCTAGGGTGTCCCATT
>CAYTWY010000019.1:14630-25082 GCA_964440925.1 uncultured Propionivibrio sp.
CCGGCGCCCCCGGCGACCGTCAGGCGATCGCCCATGAGCAGAAAGCCGAACAGGGCGGCAAAAATCGTTTCCGCCGACAGAATGATGGCGGCATCGGCTGCTTCGGCATAGCGCTGCCCGACGACCTGCCCGGTATAGGCAATGCCAACGGAAATCAGACCGGTGTAAAGAATCGGCCCCAGCGCCTGCCGCATCCCCGCTAGGCTGATCGTTTCGCTGCACACGGCACACAGCAGACAGACCAAGCCACAGACCAGAAACTGGCCGCAAGCGACCAGAAACGGCGAATCGAGCCGTACGGCAACCCGGCCGACGAAAAGCACATGCAAGGCCCAGAACACGCTGCTGGCGATGACCCAGGCATCGCCAACCCCGAGCGCAACACTGCCGGCGCCGGAGAGCATCCATGTTCCGACCAGACAGCCGAGAGAAGCCGGCCACACCGACCAATGCGCACGCACCCCCATCCCCAGCCAGGCCATCAGCGGCACCAGCGGGACATAAAGCGCGGTCAGGAAACCGGCATGCGTCACCGAAGTATCGAGCAAGCCGATCTGCTGCAAGACGGCCCCCAGTGCCAGCAGCAATCCGAGAACCGCGACGCCCAGCGCCTCGCGCCGCCCCGGCAAGGTGCCACGCAAAGCCTGGCGGCGCAAATCGCGCCAGGCCAGAGGCGAGATGATCGCCGCCCCGATCAGAAAACGGATGGCGGTAAAGGTAAACGGTTCGACGCCATCCATGCCATGCACCTGGGCGACAAAGGCCGACCCCCAGATGAGCGCGACGAGAAGGAGAAGAAAATTCGCTTGCAGACGACTCAAGATAATTTTTCCGGGCAAAGGGTTGAATGGTCACCGGCTGAAAACGCGCACAAGAGGCGCGCCAATCCGGCGGGCACGGCGAAACGTCAATCGCGCACGGGAAACATCCAGACGAACAGGACCTGTCCCTGCGTTTGCGCCAGTTGCGCCAGATCGGCAACGGCGAAAAGCAGATCCTGCACCGTTTCTTCGTGCCAGGATTCGTTTTCAAAGGCTTCGCTCGCCGCCAGTTCGCCGGCCAGAATTTCCAGCCCGGCCTCGTCGAGTTGCGCCATGCGTTCGAGCAACTCATCGGCCAGACGCAAAACAACCGTTTCGTTCTCCGCCACATAAACCGGCTCGTACAGATCCAGCGCCGTATGCAGCGCATCGCCAGTCAGCAGCGCATGCCACAGGGCAATCTTCAGCGTATCGAGTCCCGGCGCATCGATTCCGCTCCAAGCATCAAGCGGCCGCAGCGACTCGGCAAGAGCGGCACATTCATCTTCCCGCGCGGCGAGGATATGCGTCACGATGTCCATTTTTTCTCTTCCTGATTCTGGGCGCACCACTTCTCAAGCGCCGAAGCGAATGCCTGCACACCAACCGGATCCTGGCAAACGCAACGGGAAAGCCCGCATCAGCGCGTGCTATAATCCGCAGCCTTGCCGACGCCCTGTTCAAGCGGTTTGGTGCCCCGAGCCAGAGTCGAACTGGCACGCCTTGCGGCGCTGGATTTTGAATCCAGTGCGTCTACCGATTCCGCCATCGGGGCAGAAGATTCGCATGAAGCGAACCGGAGGAGGCCGAATTATCCCCGATTCGCAACCAACCGACAAGCCACCTAGCCGACATTTCTTACGCATGCTGACCCTCGACGACTTTGATTTCGTACTCCCGCCCGAATTGATTGCCCAACATCCGACCAGTGAACGTACGACCAGCCGCTTGTTGCACGTTGAGGGCAATACCCTGCATGACCGGAAATTCCTCGATCTGGCCGAACTCATCCGCCCCGGA
This sequence comes from uncultured Propionivibrio sp., assembly GCA_964440925.1. GTDB lineage: Bacteria > Pseudomonadota > Gammaproteobacteria > Burkholderiales > Rhodocyclaceae > Propionivibrio. Next base: position 16,451 of record CAYTWY010000019.1, read on the forward strand.
GACCTGCTCGTTTTCAACGACACACGGGTTATCAGGGCTCGCCTGTACGGGGTGAAGGAAAGTGGCGGACAAATCGAGGTCATGATCGAACGCATCATCGACAACCGTCACGCCGTCGCCCAAATCCGCGCCAGCAAATCACCCAAACCAGGCAGCCGGATCGTTCTTGAAAGCGCGTTCACCATGACGGTGACCGGCCGCACCGGGGAGCAATCCGGATTTTTTGCCCTTGAGCTGGCTGGTGCTGGCGATCTCTACGCACTGATCGAACAAAACGGCCATCTCCCGCTCCCGCCCTATATCACCCACACGGCGGACAGCACTGACGAAACCCGCTACCAGACAGTGTTCTCACGCCACACGGGCGCCGTTGCCGCGCCGACAGCAGGTTTGCACTTCGACGACGCCATGCTGCAAAGACTCAAGGCTCAGGGTGCCGAACTCGCCTGGCTGACACTCCACGTTGGCGCAGGCACTTTCCAGCCAGTACGTGTGCACAACCTGGCCGAGCACCGGATGCACGCGGAACAATTCAATATCCCCCCGGCGACCGTCGAAGCCATTGCCCGTACGCGCACCGGCGGCGGCCGCGTCATCGCCGTCGGCACCACCAGTCTTCGCGCCCTGGAAGCCGCCGCGCAGAGCGGAGAGTTGCGCGGCGGCACCGCCGAAACGGATATTTTCATCACCCCGGGCTATACCTTCCAGGTAGTCGACCGGCTGATCACCAACTTCCACCTGCCAAAGTCGACCCTGCTGATGCTGGTTTCGGCCTTTGCCGGCACGGAAAACATCCGCACCGCCTACCGGCACGCCATTGCCGAAAATTACCGCTTTTTCAGCTACGGCGACGCCATGCTTCTTGAAAGAACGAATAATGCAATTTGAACTCCTGAGCACCGATGGCGCCGCCCGCCACGGCCGTCTCACCCTCGCCCACGGTGTCGTTGAAACACCGGTTTTCATGCCGGTCGGCACCTACGGCACGGTAAAGGCCATGACGCCGCGCGATCTGGACGAAATTGGCGCACAGATCTGTCTCGGCAACACGTTCCATCTGTGGCTGAGGCCCGGGCTGGACGTCATCGCCGCGCACGGCGGACTGCACCGTCTCATGGGCTGGAACAAACCGATTCTGACTGATTCGGGCGGGTTCCAGGTCTTCTCTCTGGGCGCCCTGCGCAAGATCAGCGAGGAAGGGGTCAGGTTTTCATCCCCGATCAACGGCGACAAACTCTTTCTGACCCCGGAAATCTCGATGCAGATTCAGCACACACTGAACTCCGACATTGTGATGATCTTCGACGAATGCACCCCCTACCCGGCCGATATCGACACGGCGGCAAAATCCATGCGCCTGTCGCTGCGCTGGGCGCAACGCTCACGCGACGAACATGACCGCCTGGAGAACAGGAACGCGCTATTCGGCATCGTGCAGGGCGGAATGTACGAAAATCTGCGCGACGAATCGCTGGAGGGACTGAGCACAATCGATTTTGATGGTTTTGCCATTGGCGGCCTGTCGGTCGGCGAACCGAAGGACGAAATGGCAAGAATCCTGGCACATACCGCCCCGCGCCTTCCCCGACAAAAACCGCGCTACCTGATGGGCGTCGGCACACCGGAAGATCTGGTACACGGTGTACAGGCCGGCATCGACATGTTCGACTGCGTCATGCCGACGCGCAACGCGCGCAACGGTCACCTGTTTACCCGCTTCGGCGACATCAAGATCAAGAATGCGCGCTACAAGAACGATCTGCGCCCGCTCGACGAGAGCTGCGATTGCTACACCTGCCGCAATTTCTCCCGCGCCTACCTGCATCATCTGCACCGCATCGGCGAAATCCTCGGCGCGCAGCTCAATACAATACACAACCTACACTACTACCAGACGCTGATGTGTGAATTGCGCACAAGTATTGCCAGCGGAAATCTCGCACAGACAGCCGCGCGATTCCACGCACAACGGGGCGAACAAGCTTGATACAATAGGCCGCTCTTTTTACGAAGTTTTTCTTAGGAGACCCCCAATGTTGATCAGCAACGCCTTCGCCCAAGCAGCGACAGAGACCTCCAGCAGCCTGCTGGATTCGGCGATTTCGCTCTCGCCAGTCATTGTGATGTTCGCGATTGTCTATTTCATGATGATTCGCCCGCAACAGAAAAAGGCCAAGGAACACAAAGCGTTGCTTGACGGCCTCGGCAAGGGCGATGAAGTCGTGACCATGAGCGGCATTGCCGGACGTGTGACCAAGGTCAGTGACGGATTCGTCAGCATCGAAATCGCCGACAATGTCGAAATCCAGATGCAAAAACAGGCGGTAGGCCAGGTTCTCCCCAAGGGATCGCTGAAGAGCCTGTAATCGAACCTGCGCCTAAAAAAGGGGCGCCGGACAGGCGCTCTCTTTCATATCCGCTTTCTGCAGCCCCTCCTACCTACTTCTCTTTTCTCTCCATGAACCGCTACCCACTCTGGAAATACGTCGCCATCGCGTTACTTTTGATGGTCGGCTTCATCTATACCCTGCCGAACTTTTTTGGCGAATCGCCGGCCGTCCAGGTCTCGAGCGCCAAGGCGACACTCAAGATCGACGCCAAGACGCAAGAGCGCGTAGAAAGCATCCTGAAAGCGGCAGCAATCGACATCGACGGCAGCTTTCTCGACAACAACGGCGTCAAGGTTCGCCTGAAAGATACCGACACCCAGCTCAAAGCGCGTGATCTGCTGGAAAAGCAATTCAACCCGGACGCCGGCGACCCGCAATACGTCATCGCCCTCAACCTGCTCTCCAGCTCACCGCAATGGCTGACCAGAATGCATGCCCTGCCAATGTATCTTGGCCTTGATCTGCGTGGCGGCGTGCATTTCCTGCTCCAGGTCGACATGAAGGGTGCCCTGACCAAACGGCTCGATTCCATCGGCGCCGACCTGCGCAGCCTGATGCGCGACAAATCGATCCGCCATGGCGGAATCAACCGTGAAGGCGAACGCATCGTCATCCGCTTCCGCGATGAGGACACGCGCGACAAAGCGCGCAACGTGCTGGAAAGAAACCAACCCGACCTGGCGCTGACACAACAGGGCGACGGCAGCGAGTTCAAACTGATCGCCACCCTGAAACCGGTGGCCCTCAAGCAAATTCAGGAATTCGCCATCAAGCAGAACATGGGAACGCTGCACAACCGGATCAACGAACTCGGCGTCGCCGAGCCGGTCATCACCCAGCAAGGCGCTGAACGGATCGTCGTCCAGCTGCCCGGCGTTCAGGACACGGCAAAAGCCAAGGACATTCTCGGACGCACGGCGACACTCGAAATCCGCATGGTCGATGACACCACCGGCGCCCTGGAAGCAGCTTTGGGTGGCCAGATTCCCTACGGAACGGAACTCTACGTCGAACGCGGCGGCCGCCCGCTGCTCGTCAGAAAACAGGTCGTTCTGACCGGAGAGCGTCTGACCGACGCGCAGCCCGGTTTCGACGGACAGACCCAGGAACCGGCCGTGCATCTGAGCCTCGACTCGGCCGGCTCGCGCATTTTCAAGGAAATCACGCGCGAGAACGTCGGCAAACGCATGGCCATCCTGCTGATTGAAAAAGGCAAGGGCGAAGTCATCACGGCGCCGGTCATCCGCACCGAAATCGGTGGCGGACGGGTACAAATCTCCGGCAGCATGAGCACCATGGAAGCCAACGACACCGCCTTGTTGCTGCGCGCCGGTTCGCTCGCCGCGCCGATGGAAATCATCGAAGAGCGCACCATCGGGCCGAGCCTCGGTGCCGAAAACATCAAGAAAGGCTTCCACTCGACCATGTGGGGCTTCGCCGCGATCTCCGCCTTCATGATCATGTATTACATGCTGTTCGGCTTCATTTCAGTCATCGCCCTCGGCTCGAACCTGCTGCTCCTGATCGCCCTGCTCTCCCTGCTGCAAGCCACACTGACCCTGCCGGGAATTGCGGCTATCGCTCTGGCGCTGGGCATGGCCATCGACTCCAACGTACTGATCAACGAGCGTATCCGCGAAGAACTGCGCAACGGATCCACGCCACAGGCGGCCATCACCGCCGGCTACGCGCACGCCTTCGACACGATTCTCGACTCCAACATCACCACACTGATTGCCGGCATAGCCCTGCTGATTTTTGGTTCCGGCCCGGTGCGCGGCTTTGCCGTGGTGCATTGCCTGGGCATCCTGACTTCGTTTTTCTCCGCCGTCGTTGTTTCGCGCGCGCTGGTCAATCTGGTCTATGGTCGCCGCCGCAAACTCGAATCGCTGGCTATCGGTCAGGTCTGGAAACCGCAAAACACCGCACCCGCGGCAACCGCCAAATAAGGACGTACGAAAATGGAATTTTTCCGCATCAAAAAAGACATTCCTTTCATGCGCCATGCGCTGGTATTCAACGTCATTTCGTTGCTGACCTTCGTGCTGGCGGTTTTCTTTCTCCTGCACCGCGGCCTGCACCTTTCGGTCGAATTCACGGGCGGCACGTTGATCGAAATTCACTATCCACAGGCGGCCGATCTGGAAAAGGTGCGCAGCAGTCTGAACAAGGGTGGGTACACCGATTTCGCCGTGCAGAATTTCGGTTCCAGCCAGGACGTGATGATCCGTCTGCCGCTCAAGGACGAACAGAATTCGGCTCAGATCGGCGAATCGGTGATACATGCGCTCGACGCCGAAGCACCCGGAGCGAGGCTGCAACGCGTCGAATTCGTCGGGCCACAGGTCGGTCGCGAACTGGCGGAGAACGGCGCGCTGGCGCTGCTCCTCGTCGTTGTCGGCATCGTCATTTATCTGGCGTTCCGCTTCGAATGGCGCTTTTCGGTTTCGGCCATCATCGCCAACCTGCACGATATCGTGATCATTCTCGGCGTCTTTGCCTTCTTCCAGTGGGAGTTCTCCCTGCCGGTACTGGCGGCGGTACTCGCCGTCCTCGGCTACTCGGTTAACGAATCGGTGATCGTCTTTGACCGCGTGCGCGAGACCTTCAAGAAAGCACGAGGGCTGACCACCCCGCAGGTGCTCGACCACGCCATCACCAGCACCATCTCGCGTACCATCATCACGCACGGTTCCACGCAGCTGATGGTTCTGTCGATGCTCCTTTTTGGCGGCGAAACCCTGTATTACTTCGCCCTCGCGCTGACCATCGGCATCTGTTTTGGCATTTACTCCTCGGTGCTCGTCGCCAGCCCTCTCGTCATGTGGCTCGGCGTTTCGCGCGAGCATTTCATCAAACCGAAAAAACAGATCGAAGGCGCCAACGAGGACGGCGCTGTCGTCTGAGCATAAGAATATGGCGCGCCACTGCGCCGCAAAATCAACGACGGGCGCTGCGGCGCCCGTTTCATTTTCCGCTCTCCGCATTCATAGATCATATTGACAGCGACCGCACACGCACGTAGGATGCGCGGATTGAAAAGGGCAAGTCCGGCGAAATCCGGATGCGCAAAGTCACCGGCCTAAAGGTACATACCCATGGCAGCGGGATCGCCAATTAACGACAGACCATTTCTTCGCTGGCTGTTTCTCGATGAAAGCCGCTTCTCTTCCCCGGACAACCTCCTCTGGAAAATAAGCGCGCTGCGCATCATCCTCGTTTCCGGCCTCGTTCTGGAAGCGCTGATTGCCATACATAGCTCCATCAAGGCCGTCGCGCTTGGCGCGTATCACATCGTCGCCATCGTCCTCGCGTTTTATGCGCTGATTTCCTGCGCCCTCTACTATTCGGCTCGTCGCCCGGCGCAGGGTGCGGCCATTCTCCTGGTTACGGTCTATGCCGCCGGGGCCGCCATTCTCCTTTTCATTCGTCGCGACGAGATCGCCAGACTGGGCATCCTCTTTGTCTATACAGCACCGATCATCGCGCGCATTTTTTTCGGTTTCCGTCTCGCCGTTGTGCTCATACTCCTCAACGCGCTCCCCTTCCTCTATTTGCTCGACGGAAACCCGTTCCCGCGCATTTATGTGCTCGACACCACGCTCGAACACAGCCATATCTACATTCAGTCGCTTCTTTTCCTGTTCTTCAACGTCTGCATCCCGCTGGCCGTATTCCGCGTTCTGCATGCCCTGGACGCCTCGGCCCAGCGTTACCGGGAAATCAATCGGGCACTGGAGAAAAGTCATGCACAATTCCGCGAATTCTTCGAAAATTCGGGCGGACCGATCCTCCTTTGCGAAGCAAATGGCGGCATTCTGCAGGCCAACCGGATGGCCAATCAACTGCTTGGCAGAGATCCTCAGTCTGCGCCAGGCGACCTGCTGTTCGACTGGCTAAAACCGGGCGGCAACGACGAAAAAGAAACATGCCCGGTGGAAAAATCGCCAACGCCGCTCCCTGACCTGGCCGAGAAAGGCGAATTCGTCACGCATGCCGGATGTCATGTTGTTCTTGACTATCTGACACCAACCTCGTTGCAGCATTTCATCGTCGTGCTGCGCGACAGCTCGAACCTGCGCCTGATGCAAAAAGCCCTGCAGAGAAGCCAGGAACGCGAATCCTTCCTGAACGATCATGACCGTCTCACCCAACTGCCCAACCGCGAAAAATTGCGCAAGCATCTGGCGCAACTTCTGGAACAGAAAAGTACGCGCCCCAATGTCGCCTTGGTCTCATTCCGTCTGGAAAGTATCCGCCACGCCAATGAAAAATACGGCACCCGGATTGGCGATGCGCTCATCCGCCGATTCGCTGCCGAACTATGTAAGGCGCTGGCACCGCAAACGGTTTGCGCACGTCTGCGCGGCATGGTTTTCTCGTTCGCGATTCAGGCGCATAACGCAGCGGAAATCACCGGCGAAGTCGACCGCATCCGCATGGCGCTGCCCAAGGAAATCAGCATCGAGGAGCACGACCTCTTCATCCAGACCTCGACAGGTATCGCCCTGGCCAGACCCGGCGACGTTTCTCCCGAGGAACTCATGCGCCGCAGCGAAGTGGCGCTCGATACCGCACGCCGCGCAACCGACGACCCGATCGCCCTGTTCGACGAAGCCGATGCGGCAAGAATACGGCGCAGCGTGGACATCGAACTGGGCATTGTCGCAGCACTCAACCGACGCGAATTTCGTCTGGTCTACCAGCCCAAGGTCAACGAAAAACGCCAGCCCATCGCCCTGGAAGCGCTGATCCGCTGGGATTCGCCGAATTTGGGCGAAGTTTCTCCCGCCGAGTTCATTCCGGTTGCTGAGAATTGCGGACTGATTCACGAAATCACCCGCTTTGTCATCGACGAAGCCTGTGCCTTCATCCGCCGCGCCCTCGATCAGGGCTACGCCTGCCTTCCCGTCGCCATCAACCTCTCGGCCATCGACATCATCCGCGAAGACCTGCTCGAACTCATCGATACAACGAGTTCACGCTACGGCACACCCTGCACGCTTCTCGAATTCGAAATCACCGAAACCGGACTGATCGGTAACGAATCGCTGGCCATACACCATCTGCAGGAACTTGAGAAACGCGGCAACAACATCGCCATCGACGATTTCGGCACCGGTTACTCGTCCCTCGCCAAACTGAGCAGCTTCCCGGTACACGGTATCAAGATCGACCGCTCGTTCGTAGCCCGTATCGGCTCATGCAAGAAAAGCGAACTGATCATCCGTGCTATCGTCTCCCTGGCCGCCACACTGTCGTACACGGTAATCGCCGAAGGCGTCGAAAACGAGGCACAGGAAGCTTTCCTCAAGGCACTCGGATGCAATGTCTTTCAGGGATATTTCTACCACCTTCCGCAGGAAGAGAAGCAGATCAGGGCGTTATTGCCAACGGCACGCACAACAGCGCAAGGCTGTTGAAAAAATCACACGGCGAATACGTGCTTGATGCGCAAGGTCTTCTGCTCTGCCTGCAAACGCAGCAAACGGTCGATGTTGGGATGTTTTCCCGGATGCGCCCGCGCATCGTCGGCATGCTCGGCGTACAGTTCCACCCCCTTGCACGCGGCATCCGGCGTAATGGCGCCGTAGGTCTGCGCCAGATAGTTATAGACCGCCAGCGACCCCTGGCTTCCCGCTTTATTCTCGATACAGTCCAGAACCGTGCCATCGGCAGCGAGCAAATTGATTGCCGCCAGATGCGAGATCCCCGGCAGTTTTTTCAGGTTATCGGCAAATTGCGCCACGCCACGCTCTCCTTGTTCGTTGTCTCCGGAGCGGCGGGAATCAGATCCGCCGCGCCAGATCCGCCGCCTTGCCGGTGTAATCCCAGGGCGTCATTTTCAGCAACTCGTCCTTGGCCGACGCCGGAACCTCGAGCGCCTGCACGAACTCCTGCATCCCTTCGCGCGAAACCCGGTTGCCCCGCGTCAGCTCCTTGAGCTTCTCGTACGGATTGGCAATCCCGTAACGACGCATCACTGTCTGTATCGGCTCGGCCAGCAACTCCCAGTTGGCGTCGAGATCGGTACACAGGCAGTCGGCATTCGCCTGAAGTTTATTCAGGCCACGCAGCAACGAATCGTAGCCGAGCAGGGTATAACCTAGGGCAACGCCCATGTTGCGCAACACGGTGGAATCGGTCAGATCGCGCTGCCAGCGCGAAATCGGCAGTTTTTCGGCAAGATGGCGAAGCAGCGCATTGGCCAACCCCAGGTTGCCTTCCGAATTCTCGAAATC
>CAYTWY010000020.1:0-9377 GCA_964440925.1 uncultured Propionivibrio sp.
GCGCACTCAACTCAGGGCGTTTGACCGCGCTCGCCGGGGGGCATTTCATCCTCGGCGCCTGGGCGCTGATCATGCTCTACGACTACCATCAGGGAATCGATTTCGCCGCTACGGAAGGGCTCGAATCGGAACGCCCGATGTTCATCCTGTTTACCAACAGGGACAGCAAAATTTTTGCCCACCGTTTTGCCCGGGACGATTTCAGCAGCATCGATTTTCGCCGCTTCAGCAAGTTCCTCAATCCGCAGCTCAAGCGCTACAACTTCAGCTTCAAGCAGTTGCTCGGCGAATCAAACACCTGCCCGGAAAGCAAATGCTAAACGCCAAGGATTCATCGATTCACCCCCTGGCACGCAAACTGGCCAGGTACATTTTTGCTTACACCACTGTCTGCGCACTCCTCATTGGCGTCGTGCAATGCGTCTATTTTTGGAACCATGCGCAAGCGCAATTCGAACGGACGCTGAACAATATCGCCCTGACGCATATCCCGCTGCTGTCAGTCAGTGTTTGGGACATCGAGCCCAAAGTCATCGCGCAGCAACTCCAGCAGCTGACCGGACAGCCGGAAATCGGCTACGTACGACTGACCACCCGGATCGGATCGGTTTTCGAAGCCGGAGAAGCGCATCTGCTGGCGAACGCCACCCCGCGCAGTTTCGACATTCTGTCGCCAAACGAGGCGCGAAAAACCATCGGCACGCTGGAAATTGTCACCCATCCGTCGTTCTTCCTGCGCACGATGATCGTCACGACCGGCACAGCCCTGGCCGGTTACCTCGTGCTGACGCTGGTCATATACCTCCTGATTGTCGTAGCCATCAAGCGCGAACTCGAACGGCCGTTGAAGCAACTGACCGCCTTCGTCAACACGCTCTCCCCCGAACATCTGACCACGCCGCTACGCATCGAGCGCGGTCTGTTTCACCGGCGCGATGAAATCGATTTCCTGATCGACAGCTTCTGTTCCCTGCAGGACGGCATCAACAACCACATCATCAACCTCGATCGCATGGTCGCAGAACGCACGCGCGAACTGGAAGCGGCCATGGTATCGATCCGTAAACTGTCCGACACCGACACCCTGACCGGCTGCTACAACCGACGCCTGTTCGACAAGCGCATTATCGAGGAAATCCGCCGCACCGAGCGCCACCAGCACCCGCTCAGCCTCCTCTTTGCCGACATCGACTTCTTCAAGAAGATCAACGACAGATTCGGCCATGCCTGCGGCGACCAGGCACTCGTCGTTTTCAGCCAGGCGCTGAAAAAGGAACTGCGCGAGCATATCGACTGGGTCGTGCGCTATGGTGGCGAGGAATTCCTCCTGATCCTGCCGGAGACCGACCTGGAACACGCCATCTCGGTGGCAGAAAGAATCCGCACCCTGGTCGAAAAGCAGGAGCTGTCGCTCGACGGCCGGCATCTGTCGATGACCGCCAGCTTCGGCGTGGCGCAATACCGGCCGGACGAATCGGCCGACGACTGGGTCAATCGTGCCGACCACGCCCTCTACCGGGCCAAGCAAACCGGCCGCAACCGGGTGTGCGCGTAGAACCGGCACACAGGCGGCACCGGCTACCGTCTTCTTCTGGCCTGCGTCAAACCGGCACCGTCTCCGCCAGTTCGCTGAACGCGGCAATCTCATCAAAGTTCATGTAGCGGTACACGTCCCCGGCTCTGGCATTCACTGCCTGCATGCGTTCCAGATACTCGGCCGGCGTCGGTATCCGCCCGAGCAGCGCACAAATGGCGGCCAGCTCGGCCGAAGCGAGGAAAACGGAAGTATCGATCCCCAGGCGATTGGGAAAATTGCGCGTCGAAGTCGACATCGCCGTGCTGCCCTTGCGAATCTGCGCCTGGTTGCCCATGCACAGCGAACAGCCGGGCGTTTCCATGCGTGCCCCGCTCTTGCCGAGGATGGCATAGTAGCCCTCTTCGGCAAGGATCATGGCATCCATCCTGGTCGGCGGAGCAATCCACAAGCGGGTGGCGCCATTGGCGACAAGCTCGCTTTGCCCTTCGAGAATCCGGCCGGCGGCACGGAAGTGACCGATATTGGTCATGCACGAACCGATGAAGACTTCGTCGATCTTCGTCCCGGAGACTTCGGAGAGCCGTTTCACGTCGTCCGGATCGTTCGGACAGGCAACGATCGGCTCCTTGATCTCGGCCAGATCGATTTCGATCACGGCCGCGTACTCGGCATCGGCATCGGCCTGGAGCAACTGCGGATCGGCGATCCATGCCTGCATCGCCTTGATGCGCCGCCGGAGCGTGCGTGCATCCTCGTAGCCGTTAGCGATCAACCACTTGAGCAGCACAATGTTCGAGCGCAGATACTCGATCACCGGTTCCTTGTTAAGCCGCACGGTGCATGCTGCCGCCGAACGCTCGGCCGAGGCATCGGTAAGTTCGAACGCCTGTTCGATCTTGAGATCCGGCAAGCCCTCGATTTCCAGGATACGCCCGGAGAAAACGTTCTTCTTGCCCTCCTTGGCCACCGTCAGCAAGCCCTGCTGAATCGCATAATAGGGGATCGCATTGACCAGATCGCGCAGCGTGATGCCGGGATTCATCCGCCCCTTGAAGCGCACCAGCACCGATTCCGGCATATCGAGCGGCATGACGCCGGTTGCCGCAGCAAAGGCCACAAGGCCCGAACCGGCGGGGAAGGAGATGCCGATCGGGAAACGCGTATGCGAATCACCACCAGTGCCGACGCTATCGGGCAGACACATCCGGTTCAGCCAGCTATGGATGACGCCGTCGCCAGGACGCAGGGAGACGCCACCGCGCGTCGTGATGAACGAGGGCAGAGTGCGGTGCGTACGGATATCGATGACCTTCGGATAGGCCGCCGTATGGCAGAAGGATTGCATGACGAGGTCGGCGGAAAAGCCCAGGCAAGCTAGGTCTTTCAATTCGTCGCGCGTCATCGGCCCGGTCGTATCCTGCGAACCGACCGTCGCCATACGCGGCTCGCAATAGGCTCCAGGACGAACGCCGCGCTGCCGGCCATTCTCAACAGGCAAGCCACAGGCGCGACCGACGATCTTCTGCGCCAGGGTGTAGCCCTTCGCGCGCTCTGCCGGATCTTGCGGCAAGCGGAACACTGTCGACGGCGCCAGCCCCAAGGCATCGCGTGCCCTGGCAGTCAAGGCACGGCCAATGATCAGCGGAATACGCCCGCCAGCACGCACTTCGTCGAGAATCACCGGCGTCTTGATCGGTGCTGCGGCGATCATCTCGCCTTGCTTGAACGCCGTAACCCAGGCTTTCGCGCCATCGACACGCAACTCGATCTCGTCGCCCATCTCCATCCGGCCAACGTCGATCTCGAGCGGCAGCGCCCCGGCATCTTCCAGGGTATTGAAGAAAATCGGCGCGATCTTGCCGCCCAGGCAAACGCCGCCAGCGTGCTTGTTCGGGATGAAAGGAATGTCGTTGCCGGTCCACCACAACAGCGAATTGGTCGCCGACTTGCGCGAAGATCCGGTTCCCACCACATCGCCGACGTAGGCCAGCGGATGGCCTTTGGCCGCCAGCGCGGCCAGCTGGCGCAGGGGGCCGCGCTGGCCTGGCTCGTCCGGCTCGATGCCCGGACGCGGGTTCTTGAGCATGGCCAGCGCATGCAGCGGAATATCTGGCCGCGTCGTGGCATCGGGGGCCGGCGACAGATCGTCGGTATTGGTCTCGCCGCTCACCTTGAACACCGTGATTTTCTGTACCGCCGGCACATCCGGGCGCGAGGTAAACCACTCGGCATCAGCCCACGATTGCAGCACGGCACGGGCATTCGCACTGCCTGGCCGGTCGCTGTCGGCAAGTTCCCTGACGTCGTTGAAATAATCGAAAACGAGCAGCGTCTTCTTCAGGCCATCGGCCGCCACCGCGCCGACCTCCGCATCGCCGAGCAGGGCGACCAGCGCTTTGACGTTATAACCGCCAAGCATCGTCCCCAGGAGGCGAGTGGCCTCGCTGCGCGAGATGAGCGAACAGGCGTCCACGCCTTGTGCCACCCGGGCAAGAAAATCCGCCTTGACCTTGGCCGCCTCATCGACTCCGGCCGGGACCCGGTGCGCCATCAGATCGAGCAGCACCGACGCTTCACCGGCGGGCGGATTCTTCAGCAGCGCAATCAGCTCCATCACCTGCCCGGCAGACAGGGGCAGCGGCGGGATGCCCTGCGCGGCACGCGCGGCCGCATGAGCGCGATAGGATTCCAGCATAACTATTCCTTTCTCGGTAAACAGCGGCGGCGGATAAAACCTGTCTTCTCCGCGAGCGCCGATCAATGTGCGTTTTTTTCCGCCACCAGCTCGACCTCGTCGCAGCCGTACGTCACCCGCTGCCCGGGACGCAACTTGGCGCGTTTGCGGGTCTCGGCCCGACCGTCCACGCACACTTTGCCCGCCTCGATCTCGGCGTGCGCATGCCCGCCCGAAGAGCACAGGCCGGTCATTTTCAATACCTGATCGAGCTGAATATAGTCACCCCGGATTTCAACACATAAGGACATTTCTGGCTTTCACAACGGGTTTTCGGGTTCTCACAACGCCAAGGGGGGCAGCCCGTGACGTCTTCTGGCACGATCGCAGGCATCGTCGCCAATGCCCAGCGGCGCATACGGGGCAAAATCACGACACGGGCCAGGGCGCCGGTCGTAGATTGTACAGCGAACCGCCACGCCCACTTCGCCTTCCAGCGCCGCACAGCGCGGCGCGGCGTCGTCCGTTCCACGCATCCGCCACAGGCGGCCGATCAACGGAAACGCCAGCGCAACAGGAACCCCAGGAATTTCTTCTGTTTCCAGATCGGCGTAGTGGAAATCGACCCGAAAGGCGGCACAACAGGCTCCACAGCGGAGGCAAGCGACATCGGACATAAAAACGGAAGAAAATTCAACAAGCGGCTATTGTCCCTCAGCCGCGCCAGGACGGCAAATCCGCGCCCTCGCCATGCGCACCGAGAGCAACGATGGTGCGATAGAGCGGGTGCCCTGACGCGTGATACTTGCGCTCGAACGGCGTCAGCGGAATATCCGGAACATAGCCAGCACAGCAGGCGGAAAGAGCGCACAGGCGCTCGATGGCAAAGCAGAATTCCTCGACATAAATCCGCCAGTTGCTACGGCATTCGAGCACGCCGCCCAGTTCGAGCATCTCCGGAAAGACCGGGTGCCCGTGCCAGCGGCGTGCCAGATGGCCAATCTTCGGCCAGGGATTCGGATACAACAAGTAATGGCGATCAAGGCGAATGCCATCCGCATGCATAAGGCGCCAGTAGTCGATGAGATCAGCGCGCACAAGATCGAGGTTCTCCGGCAGACCCGCCGTTTTCTCCGCGCATTTGCGCGCCAATCGCGAGGCCGACTGATCGACGCCGATCACATAATGATCGGGGAAAGCGCGTGCCAGGGCGATGCTGCTCTCGCCAACGCCACAGCAGGAGTCGAGAATCAGTGGCGCATCACACGCCAGACGCATCCGGCGCGCCATGCTGGCATCGAAAGCGGCCCGGTTGTAATCGGCAAACGGCTTGCGAAAAGGCGCCACGGCATGGCGGTCGAGTAATACCGCCAGATGCGTGTGCATGCCGCTCTGCGCGCTGCTCGGAATGCGCGAATCAGCCTGCACGCTCAGGCTTCCATTGCAGGCGGGCAAGGCACGCCGTGCTCTTGCAGCGCACGGACAACATCATCCGTCCGCGACAAGGGGCGCAAGGCCAGATACAGGCTCTGCGCTGCGGCAAACCGGCCGCGCAGGCAATTGAGCCATAATTTGAGCCGCCCTGAAGCATGACCTGGGGCAACGCGGCGCTGCACCTGCTGCCAGAACGCCCCGACGAGCGGCAAAAGCGCCGCCCAGTCGGCGGCATCGTCGGCGCTCGCCGCCGCACCGGCAAGCTCGGCCTTGATGCGCCGGACGAGAAACGGATCGGCCACGGCGCCGCGCCCGATCATCACGTCGTCACACCCGCTCACCGCCCGGCAGCGGCGATAATCGTCCACCGTCCACACTTCCCCGTTGGCGATCACCGGCAGCGGCACCGCCGCGCGGATGCGCGCCACCCACTCCCAATGCGCCGGCGGCCTGTAGCCCTCGTCGCGCGTGCGCGCATGGACGACAAGCGCTGATATTCCGGCCGAAGACAAGGCGGCGGCGCATTCCAGCGCCTTGCCGGTATCGGCGACGCCCAACCGCATTTTGGCCGAAACCGGCAGGCTTGCCGGAACGGCACGGCGCACGGCAGAGGCAATCCGCCCGACCTGTTCCGGTGTATCGAGCAGCATGGCACCGCCGCCATGCCGGTTCACCTTGGGCGCCGGGCAGCCGAAATTCAGGTCGATCGCCGCCGGCTGCAGGGCAGCCAGTTGTGCCGCATTCTCCGCCATGCACTGCGCATCGCCGCCGAGCAGCTGGACGGCAACCGGAACGCCGGCCGGCGTACAGCTGCGATGCGCAAGTTCAGGGCAGATGCGGCGAAAGGTCCTGGCCGGCAACAGGGAAGCGGAAACGCGCACGAACTCGGTCACCGCGCCGTCATAGCCGCCGCAACGGGTCAGGATATCGCGCAGGACACAATCGGCAAGGCCCTCCATCGGGGCGAGAAGAATCCGGCTCATGCAGGGAAAGAATCGTTCATCGGGGGATCAGCACGGGCGTACAAAATGGCACAGCGCCAGCGAAGTGTACCGGAGAAGGCACCTCTCCGGCGACCTGAAACCTACGAAAGATTGGTCAGCGACGCACCCTGCGCCGCAAATAGGTGTGCAGAGGCGCCCGACAGACAGGATAATGGGCGCCCGTGCCTTATCCCCGGCGCATGCCGCGCCGATCCTGCCCATTTTTTGCACAACACCTTGATGCGCCTCGTACTCGACACCAATATCGTGATGGACATGCTGTTCTTTGCCGACCAGCGCACACAACCACTGCTCGCCGCCGTGAGAGAACAGCACCTGAAATGTTTTACCGACGCCGCCTGTCTTGCCGAACTGGAACGGGTCTGCGCCTACCCCGAATTCCATCTTCCGCCCACCGGGCAGCGCGCCCTGCTCGATGCCTACCGGCAATTCGTCACCCCTTGCGAGGCCGCCGGCGCGGAGACATACACCTTGCCGCGCTGCCGCGATGCGGATGACCAGAAATTCCTGATCCTTGCCGCACGCTGCCAGGCCGACTTCTTGCTCACGCGCGACAAGATGCTGCTCCGCCTTGCGCACAACCGGAGGACACCGCCGCCTTGCTGCATCGTCACGGCCGAAGAAGCCTGCCGCCTCCTGCAACAAGCCATAGCGCAATGAGGCCGCGGCCAACGCACACGCCACGTTTCCACCGCGCCGTTTTTCCACCCGCGGCCTCTTCACGTTAAGATTCGCTCTTTATCCGCCACGACGAAGCGCATGAGTTCCTCCATCGAAGTCAGTGAACAAGCCGGTATCCGCTACCTTCATTTCAGCGCCGACTGGATTCAGGGCGCCATGCGCATCCAGCGCCCCAATGCGCTCGAACTCGCCTACACGCGCGAAATGATGGCTGGGCTATTGCTGAACGAATCGCCCTGGCCACGCCATGCCCTGCTCATCGGTCTGGGCGCCGGCTCGCTGGCCAAATTCATCTATCACAAGCTGCCGGCAACGCAAATCACCGTAGTCGAAATCGATCCGCAGGTCGAAATCATTGCCCGCCTGCACTTCAAGCTGCCCGACGACCCCAGGCGTCTGCACATCGTCATCGGCGACGGCGCCGAATACATGCTCGGCAAGAACAAGAAATTCGACGCCATTTTCGTCGATGGATTCGACAAGAAGGGTCGTGCCGGCGTCCTCGACACCCTGCCCTTCTATCAGGCCTGCCGGGCACGGCTCAGCGAACGCGGCCTGCTGGCCGTCAACCTGCTCGGGCGCAGCCGCGGCTTCAAGGCCAGCACGCAACGCATCGAATCGGCATTCGAAGGACGGGCACTGGTTTTTCCCTCCTGCGACAGCGGCAACGCCATTGCCTTCGGCGCTGGCAGCGAAACGGTGGATGTTGGGCTCGGCGAACTGATCCGGCGCGCCAAAACCCTCAAGGAGAGCGCCGGACTTAACCTGCTGCCAACGCTTCCACGCCTGCAGGCCGCCGGAAAACTGCTCGGCGACCGCCTCGTCATTTAACCGGCAACGGGCACCGGAACGGGCAGACCGCGCAACAGCGGCACGGTCTGCCGCCAGATCACAGAAAAGCGAACTTGAACACAAAAAGGACAGCAATCACACCAACCATCGGCGACAGTTCGCGCACCCGTCCGGAAAGAATCTTGATCGCGGCGTAAGTAATGAAGCCAAAAGCGATGCCATGGGCAATGGAATAGGTAAACGGCATGCCAATCGCCGTCACCACCGCCGGCGCCGATTCGGTCAGATCGTCCCAGTCGATTTCGGCCAGGCCGCGAATCATCAGCACGGCGACATAGCACAAAGCTGGCGCCGTGGCGCACGCCGGAACCGTCCCGGCGAGCGGGGCGAATATCAGCGCCGCAAGGAAGAGCACGGCGACAACGACGGCGGTCAGACCGGTTCGACCGCCGACCGAAGTTCCAGCCGCCGATTCGACATACGCCGTGGTCGACGAAGTGCCCAGTATAGAACCGGCAACGATGGCTCCCGAATCGGCCAGCAACGCTTTCTTCAGCCGCGGCAGGTTGCCATTGGCATCGAGCAGGCCGGCGCGATGGCACACGCCAATCAGCGTTCCCGAGGCATCGAACAGTTCAACCATGAAGAAGGTCAGAACGACCGTCAGCAGACCGGCATTCAGTGCACCGGCAATATCCATCTGCATGAAGGTCGGCAGGATCGAGGGCGGCGCGGCAACAACCCCGACAAAGGGCGTCAGACCGAGCAACACCGAGGCGGCAGTCACCGTCAGGATGCCGATGATCAGCGCACCCGGAACCTTGCGCTGCTCAAGCGCGACAATCAGGATGAAGCCGGCGACGGAAAGCAACGCCCCGGTATTATGCAAATCGCCCAGGGTCAGCAGGGTTGCCGGGCTGGCCGTAATGATGCCGGCACTCTTCAGACCGATGATGGCCAGGAACAGCCCGATGCCGGCTGAAATGGCAAATTTGAGCGAACGCGGAATGGCATTGACGATGGCTTCCCGGATGCGGAACAGGCTGACAAAGACGAACAGCACCCCGGAAATGAACACCGCGCCGAGCGCCGCCTGCCAGGTAAACCCCATGCCCTGCACCACGGCAAAGGCAAAATAGGCGTTCAGCCCCATCCCCGGCGCCAGGGCAATCGGGTAGTTGGCGTATAGCCCCATGATCAGCGAACCGACGGCCGCCGCTACGCATGTCGCGACAAAAACCGAATCCTTCGGCAT
>CAYTWY010000020.1:9477-25021 GCA_964440925.1 uncultured Propionivibrio sp.
TACATCACCAGACCGCCAAGGGTGTTAAAGGCGTTTTCGTCCTCACCGGGCAGATCCTCGTCGATGCCGACAACCGTTTTCAGGCGCTCGATGGCTACCCCGCCGTCGATCAGCCACGAACCGTCAGCACGTTCGACAACATCCTGCTCGGCGGCAACGTCGGATGAAGGCAATTCGCCGACGATCGAAGTCAACACATCGGTCAGCGTCACCAGCCCCTGCAGTTCGCCGTATTCATCGACGATGAGCGCGCACTGCTGCCGTGTCTTGCGGAAACTTTCCAGCAAATGGGTCGTCGTCACGCCTTCCGGGACGAACAACGGCGGGCGCAGCAAGCCCTGTACGTCAATCAGCTCGCCGGCGAGTGCCTTCTTGAGTAAATCGGAGGTACGCAGCATACCAACAATGTGATCGAGACCGGAACGGCATACCACGGCGCGCGTAAACGGACATTCGGCGAGACAGACACGAATATCTTCCTCCGAACGGTCGAGATCGACCGCATAAATGTCGTTGCGATGCGTCATGATCGCGCCGATGCGCTGCTCATCGAGACGCAGCACATTCGATACGATGGCCTGTTCGCTCTCATGGAAAACACCGGCCTCCGCGCCTTGCTCCATCAGCACGTTGATTTCATCGTTGGTGACCGGAGGTTCCTCGCGCCGGCGGGCGCCCAGCATTTGCAAAAGCAGCGTCGATGACGAAGAAAGCAGCCAGACCAGAGGCCGGGTCAGGCGCGTCAGCCGATTCATCGGCGAGGCAATCAGCGCGGCGATGGTTTCCGGTGCCAGCAGCCCCAGACGCTTGGGAACGAGTTCGCCGACAACCACCGAAAAGTAGGTCAGGCAAACCACCACCAGCGTGATGGCCACTCCGTCGGCATAAGGGGTCAGCAGCGGGAAAACAGCCAACCAATGCGCAAGCGGCTCGGCCAGGGCATTTTCCCCGATCGCACCACTGAGAATACCAACCGTCGTGATGCCGACCTGGATGGTGGACAGGAAGCCGGAAGGCTCGTTATTGAGCTTCAGCGCCGAAGCGGCACCGGGGCTGCCATCGTCGGCCAGGCGCTGCAGACGGGACTTGCGCGAGGAAACGACAGCGATTTCCGACATGGCCAAAATGCCATTCAGGAGAATCAGGAAGACGAGCAAAAGGATGTCCATCGGGCAATCATGTACCTAAGGAAACCAGCAATCAATCCACTTTGCTTTTGACATAGGGTTCGTGCAGCCGAACGGGTTCCGCTGTACGCCTGCGCAAACGCAGGTTGAGAATTTCCACACCGACCGAAAAAGCCATGGCGAAATAGATATAGCCTTTGGGAACGCGATGGCCAAACCCCTCGGCAATGAGCGTAACCCCGACAACGAGGAGAAAGGAAAGCGCCAGCATCTTGATCGTCGGATGCTCGGAAATAAATTCCCCGATGATCCCGGCAAAGAGCATCATCAGCGCCACGGACACGATAACGGCAGAGATCATCACCGCCACATTATCGACCATGCCCACCGCCGTGATGATCGAGTCAAGGGAGAACACCAGATCGATCAGCGCGATCTGCACGATAATGGCGAAAAAGCTGGCTTTCAGCGAATGCTGATGTTCGCCCTCCTCACCTTCGAGCAACTGATGGATTTCCTGCGTGCTTTTCCATAGCAGGAAAAGCCCCCCGAAAACCAGCACCAGATCGCGCGGCGCGACCTCGTAACCAAGGATGCTGAACAACGGTACGGTCGCGCTGACGATCCAGGACAGAATGACCAGCAGGGCAATGCGCATGAACATGGCGAAAAACAGCCCCAGTTTGCGCGCAATTTCACGCGAAGCAGCCGGCAGACGATCAACCAGGATGGAAATGAAAATGATGTTGTCGATACCCAGAACCAGTTCGAGTACGGTCAGGGTAAAGAAAGCCACCCAGGTCTCCGGATTGAGCAGAAAAGACAGGGAGCCCATTCAATCTCCTTGAAAAATAAAGGCTGCATTCTGCTTCATATCGCAGACGGTGACCGGAAGAAACATCCTGGCAGGATTCACTTAATGCGTTGCAAGCGGGCGCGCCCAACAGGCGGTGGAGGCGTCGGCTCGGGCCCATCGCCAGCGTCCTTGCCGTCCGCTTCGACCTCTTCCAGATCGAAGGACATGCCGACGCCGTTTTCGCGCGCATGAATGGAAAGCACGTTGGCCACAGGCAGTGCAATATCCCGCGCCACGCCGGAAAAACGCGCCTGAAAACTGATCCAGTCGTTGGCCATTTCGAGATGGCCGGTGGCCTCGTAGCCGACATTGAGGACAATCTGCCCGTCGCGCACGAATTCGTGCGGCACGCGCGTACGCTCATCCACCCAAACGGTAAGATACGGCGTAAAACCATGATCGGTGCACCATTGGTGCAGGGCACGGATCAGGTAAGGCTTGGTCGACGGAAAATTCATGGCGCAATGCCTTCCACAGATTCGAGGAAAAAGCGATCCTCTTAGCGGCGCATGGCCTTCTCGGAAGGGGTCAAGGCATCGATGAACCCCTGCCGGCTGAAAATACGCTCCGCGTATTTCATGAGCGGCGCAGCGGATTTCGGCAGTTCGATGCCGTAATGGTCGAGACGCCATAACAGGGGGGCGATGGCCACGTCGAGCATGGAGAATTCCTCGCCCAGCATGTGCTTCTGCTTGACGAAGACCGGGACCATTTCGGTCAGGCGTTCACGAATCGTTTGCCGCGCCTTGTCCGCCGTTTTCAGGTTTTTCTCCAGGGGCTCGATATGCGCGAACACCTCGCGCTCCATGGTGATCAGCAACTGGCGCGCGCGCGCGCGCATGATCGGATCAGGCGGCATCAGCTGCGGATGGGGAAAGCGTTCGTCGATATACTCGTTGATGATGTTCGGCTCGAACAAGATGAGGTCGCGTTCGACGAGAACGGGAACCCGACCGTAGGGATTGATAACAGCGATGTCTTCAGGTTTGGCAAAGAGGTCAACGTCGATGACCTGAAAATCCATTCCCTTTTCGTACAAAACGGTCCGGCAACGCTGGCTGAACGGACAAGTCGTGCCCGAATAGAGATTCATCATGATCTACACCCCCAAAAAACCGACGCCCGAGGCGCCCGCAGACACTGCAATCGCCGTAAAACCGGCGCTTGCTGACTAAAACAGAACGCCGCCCGAATCGCAAAGCGTCCTTCCCCGCCCGACAATTGGCACCTGTGCACCAGAATTCCCGCCGTCATCGCCAAGGCCCCGGGCGCACCCAGACCGAGGGAACACGTCGCATTGCCGCGCAATACTCCAGCCCAGGAAATGGCACTCCGACCGCTGCGGCCGACGCACATCCGCCACGGGGAACAGCAAGTAGGCATTATACGCCAAGCCGTGCCCGGACTAAAGGAAGTCCGCACGCCGACGTACTATTCGGAAAGCGCTCTTCGTTCGCGCAGAGCCTGCCCCAGGGTACCCGCATCAACGTACTCAAGTTCGCCGCCGACCGGAACACCGCGCGCGATGCGCGAAACACGAAGACCCTGGTTTTTCAGCATTTCCGTCACATAGTGCGCCGTCACCTCGCCTTCGTTGGTGAAATTGGTCGCCAGGATCACCTCCTGCACCACCCCATCGCACGCACGCGCCAGCAACTGCTCAAGCTGCAATTCCCGCGGGCCGACACCATCGAGCGGCGAGATCCGCCCCATCAGGACATAGTAAAGGCCGGAAAAGGCGTGCGTCTGCTCCATCATATTCATATCGACCGGCGTTTCGACGACGCATAGCAGGGTCGGATCGCGCCTGGTCGACAGGCAACGCGCACAGATATCTTCTTCGGTCAGGGTATTGCAACGCCGGCAATGGCGCAGAACCGCCAGCGCCGACTGAAGGGACTGCGCCAGGCGCTGAGCCCCGGCACGGTCGCGCTGCATCAGGTAATAAGCCATGCGCTGCGCCGACTTCGGGCCGACGCCGGGCAGACAGCGCAGCGCCTCGATCAACGCTTCAAGGCTCGACGGCGCCGACATCAAAATGGCAATTTCATTCCAGGCGGCAGATTGATTCCCGCCGTCAGACCGGACATACGCTCCTGTGACACCTGCTCGGCACGACGGACGGCATCGTTGACCGCCGCCGCCACCAGATCCTCGAGCATTTCCTTGTCGTCCATCGCCTGCGCATCGATGGCCACCCGCCGTACCTGATGCGCGCAAGTCATCGACACCTTGACCATGCCGGCGCCCGACAGTCCTTCAACCTCGATCTGCGCCAACTGTTCCTGCGCCTTCTTCATGTTTTCCTGCATTTGCTGCGCCTGCTTCATCAGGCCGGCGATTCCGCCTTTCATCATGGTGCTTGCCTCAACTCGGAATTAAACGGGTTTAATGGAAGATTCGATCAGGGTGGCATCGAAGGCATCGATAACCCCACGCACAAACTCATCTTGTTCAATGGACGCCACCGCACGATCCTGGTGCTCGCGCTTGCGTCGCTGCGCCGCAGCGGCCGGGGTATCGCCAACCGTATCATCGAGCTCGATGCGCAATTGAACGGAACGGGAAAAATACTCGCCAAGCGCTTGCTCCAGCTTCTCTTGCGCCGGTTTCATCTGCAAATGGCGGTGCTTTGGCGACAGGCAGAGAACGACCTGCGTTTCGTCGACCCGACGGATCTGACAATGTTGCGCCAGTTCACGCGCCATGCCACCGAGCTTGAGCGCCGACAGCATCGTCTGCCAATCGTCGCCGGAAACACGACTACCGGCACTCGTCACCTCCTCCGCAGCAATCGGTGCTGTCGCCGCAACAGGCGGCAGTCTGGCCGGCGGGGGCGGTGTTTCCGGCGCGGTTTTTTTCGCCTCCGCCGGAACGCGGGGCGCCGGGAACTCTTCATCAGCCACGGCCGGACGGAAGGCTCGCAGGCGCAACAAGGTCATGACAAAACCGGCCATTTCATCGGGAGCCAGGGGCAATTCCTGACGGCCATGCACGGCGATCTGATAGGCCAGCTGGACAAATTCCGGATCAAGGCGCGCCGCCAGATCGATAACTCGCGCCCGCTCCGGCAGATCGTCAGCCACCGCCTGCGGTGCCAGCTGCGCCACCTGCACGCGGGTCAACAAGGCGGCCAGCTCCTGCAAGGCGGCATCGAAGGACAGGCTGCGCAGGCACATATCGTCGGCTACGCGCAACATGGCGTAAGCATCGCCGGAAAGCAGCGCCTCAAGAAGCGAAAACAGATAATCAAGATCGACCGAACCGAGCATGGCGCGCACTTGCGCTTCCTCGACTTTCCCGGCACCGTGCGCGATCGCCTGATCGAGCAGGGACAGGGCATCACGCATACTGCCAGAGGCCGAACGCGCAAGCAGCGGCAAGGCACCCGGTTCGACGCTGATCGACTCGGCATCGAGAATGTGCTGCAAATGCGCGGCAATCAGCGGCGGGGTCATCTGCTTGAGATTGAATTGCAAGCAACGCGACAGCACGGTCACCGGGATCTTCTGCGGATCGGTCGTCGCCAGAATGAACTTGACATGCTCTGGCGGCTCTTCGAGCGTCTTTAGCATGGCGTTGAAGGCCGAATTCGAGAGCATGTGCACTTCGTCGATCACATACACCTTGAAACGCCCGCGCGTCGGCGCATAAACCGCGTTCTCCAGCAACTGCCGCATTTCGTCGACCTTGGTGTTGGTCGCCGCATCGACCTCAAGCAGATCAACAAAGCGCCCGGAGTCGATTTCGCGACACGCCGAGCACTCACCGCACGGCGTCGCCGTGATGCCGGTTTCGCAATTGAAGGATTTGGCCAGGATTCTCGCCAGGGTGGTCTTGCCAACGCCGCGCGTACCCGTAAACAGGTAAGCATGATGCAGGCGTTGCTCGCTCAGCGCATGGGTCAGGGCGCGCACGACATGCTCCTGCCCGACTAGGCTGGCAAAGGTTTTCGGCCGCCATTTGCGCGCCAGAACTTGATAACTCATAGGCGGATTTTACTCTCGATTCACCCGCAAAAAATCAGTTCACCGACAGCCCGGACGCCCGCCCGGGCTGAAGACCCGATCAAGCGTCGGAAGAACGCAACGCCCGCCGCCGCTCGTGCTCGGTCAGAAAACGCTTGCGAATGCGGATCGTTTTCGGTGTGATCTCGACCAGTTCGTCATCGTCGATGAATTCGACCGCCGACTCCAGCGTCAAGGCCACCGGTGGCGTCAGGCGCACCGCCTCGTCGGTTCCGGAAGCGCGCACGTTGGTCAGCTGCTTGCCTTTGATCGGGTTAACCACGAGATCGTTCTCGCGCGAGTGGATGCCGATCACCATACCCTCATACAACCGGTCGCCCGGCACCACGAACATCCGCCCGCGATCCTGCAGCTTCCACAAGGCATAGGCCACGGCCTCGCCATGCTCGGCGGAAATCAGCACGCCATTGCGGCGCCCCGGAATATCGCCCTTGAGCGGCGAGTAATCGTCGAACACATGGCTCATCAACCCCGTACCGCGCGTCAGGTTCATGAACTCGCCCTGGAAACCGATCAGGCCGCGTGCCGGAACACAATATTCGAGACGCACCCGCCCACGCCCGTCGGAAACCATATCGACGAGATCGCCCTTGCGATAGCCAAGCGCCTCCATGACGCCACCCTGATGCGCCTCTTCGACGTCCAGCGTCAGCATTTCGTAGGGTTCGCACTGTTCGCCATTGATGGTCTTGAAGATGACTTTCGGACGACCGACCGCCAGTTCGTAACCTTCCCGGCGCATCGTCTCAAGCAGGATGGTCAGGTGCAACTCGCCACGTCCGGAAACGAGGAAGGAATCGGTATCTGTAGTATCCTCGACGCGCAGCGCCATGTTGGTCAGCAACTCCTTGTTCAGCCGTTCACGAATCTGGCGGCTGGTCACGAACTTACCTTCGGTTCCGGCATAAGGGGAATTGTTGACCATGAAGGTCATGTTCAAGGTCGGCTCGTCGATCTTGAGCATGGGCAAGGCTTCCGGATTGTTGCTATCGACCAGCGTACAGCCGATCGACAGCTCCTCGATCCCGGTCACCAGGACAATATCACCGGCCACGGCCTCGTCGAGGGCCACACGCTCGATACCGCGAAAACCGAAGATCTGATTTACCTTGGCGGTTTTCGGCGCACCATGCTCGAATTTACCCTCGGCATCCGGCTGCCCGTACATCACGGTCAACTGCTGCGCCGGCAGCAAACGTCCACGCTGGATGCGGCCAATGCCGATGCGCCCGACGTAGGAGGAATAATCCAGCGCCGCGATTTGAAGCTGCAAGGCTCCCTCGACCTGACCGGCAGAAGGCGGCGGAACATGCTTCAGGATCGCCTCGAACATCGGACGCATGTCCGGCGACGGCTGATCCAGATCAAGCGTGGCATAACCGTTGATCGCCGAAGCATAGATCACCGGAAAATCGAGCTGCTCGTCGGTCGCGCCGAGCTTGTCGAACAGGTCAAAGGTGTGATCGACAACCCAGTCCGGCCGGGCACCGTCGCGGTCGATCTTGTTGATCACGACGATCGGCTTCAGCCCCAGCGCCAGGGCTTTCTTGGTCACGAAACGGGTTTGCGGCATCGGCCCTTCGACCGCATCGACCAGCAACAGGACGCCGTCAACCATACCCAGCACGCGCTCGACTTCGCCGCCAAAATCAGCATGCCCCGGGGTATCAACAATGTTGATATGCACCCCTTCGTAATCGACGGCCAGATTCTTGGCCAGAATGGTGATGCCGCGCTCCTTTTCCAGATCGTTCGAATCCATGACCCGCTCGGCAACATGCTGATGCGCGGAGAAAGTCCCCGCCTGATGCAGCAACTTATCGACGAGAGTCGTT
The DNA here is from genome assembly GCA_964440925.1 of uncultured Propionivibrio sp. Taxonomy (GTDB): domain Bacteria; phylum Pseudomonadota; class Gammaproteobacteria; order Burkholderiales; family Rhodocyclaceae; genus Propionivibrio. The sequence continues at coordinate 17,324 of CAYTWY010000020.1, forward strand.
TTGCCGTGGTCGACGTGGGCGATGATGGCGATATTGCGAACGGAACGGAACATGAGCAAGTAACTCTTTGAAAAAAGGGGTTGATTCTAGCACACCCACACAAGGGACAGGGACGAAAAGCACTATTTTGCCGGGGAAACCTGCGATAAGCCTGCCGCGGATCACTTTCCCGACCGTACTCCCACCACACGCCGCGGCGCATGACGCCTGGTTTTCCCGTCTCCGTTCTTTCGCTCCACAAGCGGCGCTTTCTGACCACTGTGTACCGGCTGAAAGGCGGGAACCAGATGCTTCTTGCCATTGCCGATCAAATCGGCGCACCCCATGCGCTTGAGCGCCTCGCGCAACAAAGGCCAGTTTGCCGGATCGTGATAGCGCAAAAACGCCTTGTGCAATTTGCGCTGCCGCCCCGAGCGCACCGTTTCGACCAAGGCGGAGTCTCGCGCTACCGTCCTGAGCGGATTGCGTTGCGAGTGATACATCACCGTGGCCATGGACATCGGCGTCGGCAGGAAAGTCTGGACCTGATCGAGCCGGAAGCCATTGCGTTTGAGCCACAGAGCCAGATTGAGCATATCCCGGTCCGTCGTTCCCGGATGTGCGGCAATGAAGTACGGGATCAGATACTGTTCCTTGCCGGCTTCCCTGGAGAAACGATCAAACAGCGCCTTGAACGCATCGTAGCTGCCAATCGGCGGTTTCAGCATGTGCGCCAGCGGCCCGGATTCGGTATGTTCGGGAGCAATTTTCAGGTAGCCGCCGACATGGTGGCTGACCAGTTCGCGCACATATTCGGGAGAGCGTATCGCCAGGTCGTAACGCACCCCCGAACCGATCAGGATGCGCTTCACCCCCCTGACGCTGCGCGCCTTGCGGTAAAGCTGAAGCAGCGGCGTATGATCGGTATTCAGATTCACGCAGACCTGTGGGTAAAGGCAGGAGAAACGCCGGCAGGCGGATTCGATTTTCGCATCGCGGCAACCGAGCCGATACATGTTGGCCGTCGGCCCGCCGAGATCGGAAATGATGCCGGTAAACCCGGGCACCTTGTCGCGGATCTCCTCGATCTCATGCATGATCGATGCTTCCGAACGGTTCTGGACGATACGCCCTTCGTGCTCGGTAATCGAACAGAAGCTGCAACCGCCAAAGCAGCCGCGCATGATATTGATCGAAAAGCGGATCATCTCGTACGCTGGGATTTTCGCCTCGCCGTATGCCGGATGCGGCCGCCGCTGATACGGCAGACCAAAGACCGCATCCATCTCCGCCGTCGTTAGCGGCAGCGGCGGTGGATTGAGCCACACGTCGCGTTCGCCGTGCGCCTGCACCAGCGCGCGCGCATTACCCGGATTCGCTTCCAAGTGAAAAACGCGCGAAGCGTGAGCATACAACACCGGGTCGTCCCTGACCTGCTCGTACGATGGCAGACGAACGACCGTCCGGGCGCGGATTGCCGGCAAGCATTGCCCCTGCACGACAGCCTCGCTCCTTGTCGTGCACGCCGCTTCGCCCTGCTCTGGCGTGCAGACATACGGATGGGCATGGCAAAGCAAGGGCCCCGGCGTATCGATGGCGCTGGCATCAATTTCACGCCAATCACCGTCCGGCAACCAGCCGCGCCGCACCATGAAAGCCGTGCCACGCAAATCACGAATCCTGGCGATCGGTTCACCGGCCGCCAGACGGTGCGCCAGCGCGATCAGCGCCCGTTCGGCATTGCCGTAGATCAACAGATCGGCCTTCGCATCGGGAAGAACCGAACGCCGCACCTTGTCCGACCAATAATCGTAATGCGCGATACGGCGCAGGCTGGCCTCAATCGAGCCAATGACGACATGCGCTTCAGGAAAGGCCTCGCGGCAACGCTGGGCATAGACCACCACAGCCCGGTCGGGACGCTTGTTCGCTTCGCCATTTGGCGTATAGGCATCGTCGGAACGGATTTTCCGATCCGCCGTATAGCGATTGACCATCGAATCCATGTTACCCGAGGTCACCCCGAAAAACAGATTGGGCTTTCCCAGGGCGGAAAAAGCCGCGGCCGAAGACCAATCCGGCTGGCTGACGATACCCACCCGGAAACCCTGCGCCTCCAGCACACGCCCGACGAGCGCCATGCCGAAGCTGGGATGATCGACATATGCGTCTCCAGTCACCAGAATCACGTCGCAGGAATCCCAGCCAAGCGTTTCCATTTCGGCCCGCGACATGGGCAGGAAAGGCGCAACGCCAAAACGTTTCGCCCAGAATTTTCGATAGGAAAAGATCGGCTTGGCGGCGTCAGTCGGGGCGTTATTGCTGACGATATTCATTGCTAGGGGCTTCCTTGAAATCCTTCGTTCCGGCACAGGCATCACAGGCCTCGCAGGCATGATACGTCGTTTCAACGCACCTTCGCGCCTGAAAAGGCGAAACCCCCGCAAGCACTGCCGGCTTGCGGGGGTTTCAATTTGGGGCGATGTACCGGGCTTGAACCGGTGACCCTCGGAATCACAATCCGATGCTCTACCAACTGAGCTAACACCGCCATTGTTCTGGCGCGCCCGGCGAGACTCGAACTCACAACCCCCGGCTTAGAAGGCCGGTGCTCTATCCGGTTGAGCTACGGGCGCGAGGCTCGCGTCGTTCGGGGACTACTTCCCGCCGGTAACGCTTGATACTGCTTTAATACTGGTCGGGGCGGTGGGATTCGAACTCACGACCCTCTGCTCCCAAAGCAGATGCGCTACCAGGCTGCGCTACGCCCCGAGGAAGCGCGCATTCTACAGACAGCGGGCAAGAAGGTCAATCATAAAGACACGCATCGTCATCTGCAGGTCTATACTGGTCGAACCGGGCACCAACCGCGCATCGGCAGCGACTTTCCCGACAACATGGCAAAGCATGACGGCACCGGGCTCACGCGGCATACACCAAGCACCACGAATATTCATTGCTTGCAGCGTCGGGTTATTTCTGATATTTAATCGGTTTTTTGAAAAATGGGTCACTGAACATGCCTGATGAATTGCTTCACAAACATTTCACCCCCTATGTTCCCAAAAAGGGCGAGGAATACATGAGCAGCAGACAACTGACTCATTTCCGCACCATCCTCGAAACGCTCAAGGCCGAACTGATGAACGACATTGAGCGCACGGTACACACCATGCAGGATGAGGCAACGGTGTTCGCCGACCCCAACGACCGGGCCAGCCAGGAAACCGATATCGCGGTCGAGCTGCGAAACCGTGATCGTGAGCGCAAGCTGATCAAGAAAATCGAGGAAACGATCCATCTCATCGACAGTGGCGACTACGGCTACTGCAGCAGTTGCGGCGTCGAGATCGGCATCAAGCGGCTGGAAGCGCGCCCGACGGCCACTCTGTGCATCGACTGCAAGACCCTCGAAGAGGTTCGCGAAAGACAAGTCGCCAAATAACGGCTCGCACCAAAGCCAGGCTCGGCGTTGGCGCGGAGCCAAAAAAAGGGCGCCGCACGGCGCCCTTTTTCATGCCTTCAGAAAGGCATTCTTTTACTGCTGCGGTTGCTCCGCCGGCGCACTGGCAGGGACACCGCCTTCCTCGACGGTCACGGCCTTCATCGACAGCCGTACGCGACCTTTCTCGTCGGCTTCAAGCACCTTGACACGCACTTTCTGCCCTTCCTTGAGATAGTCCGCCACGGCATTGACGCGCTCGTTGGCAATTTGCGAGATATGCAGAAGGCCATCGCGTCCGGGCAGGATGCTGACGATCGCACCGAAATCGAGCAGCTTGAGCACGGAACCTTCATAGATCTTGCCCACTTCGACATCGGCGGTAATCGCCTCGATGCGCGCCCTGGCCGCCTCGGCCGCATCGGCATTGACCGAAGCGATGGTGATCGTACCGTCTTCCTTGATGTCGATCGTCGTTCCGGTTTCTTCGGTAATGGCACGGATGACCGCACCGCCCTTGCCGATCACATCGCGGATCTTTTCCGGATTGATCTTCATCGTATACAGGCGCGGGGCATAAGCCGAGACTTCTTCACGCGGCCCGGCGGACGAGTTTTGCATCTGCCCCAGGATGTGCAAGCGGGCTTCCTTGGCCTGAGCCAGAGCAACCTGCATGATTTCCTTGGTAATCCCCTGAATCTTGATGTCCATCTGCAGCGCAGTCACCCCGGCATCGGTACCGGCCACCTTGAAGTCCATATCGCCCAGGTGATCTTCGTCGCCGAGGATATCGGTCAGCACGGCAAAACGGTTCCCTTCCTTGATCAGCCCCATGGCGATACCGGCCACATGCGCCTTGAGCGGAACGCCAGCGTCCATCAGTGCCAGCGAGGAGCCACAGACGGAAGCCATCGAGCTGGAACCATTGGATTCGGTGATTTCGGAAACGACGCGCATGGTGTACGAGAAATCCTCGGCCTTCGGCAAGACGGCGATGATCGCCCGCTTGGCCAGACGTCCGTGGCCGATTTCACGCCGCTTCGGCGTACCGACACGGCCGCACTCACCCGTGGCATAGGGCGGGAAATTGTAGTGCAGCATGAAGCGCTCGCGGTACTCGCCGGCCAGCGCATCGATAATCTGCTCGTCACGGCCGGTTCCCAAGGTAGCCACCACCAGAGCCTGGGTTTCTCCGCGGGTAAACAAGGCGGAACCGTGCGTGCGCGGCAGCACGCCGGTACGAATGGCGATCGGACGCACCGTGCGCGTATCACGCCCGTCGATGCGCGGTTCGCCGGAAAGAATGCGGCCGCGCACGATTTTCGACTCCATGTCGAACAGCAGATTGCCGATCGTTGCGGCATCCGGAGCACCTTCGCCGACACACAACGCCTCGATCGCCTTGGCGGAAATTTCCTTCAGGCGCTGCGTCCGCAGCTGCTTGCTGGTGATGCGGAAAGCGTCCTGCAAATCAGCTTCGACCAGGGCATTCAGCTTGCCGACCAGATCTTCGTCCTTGGCCGGGGGCGTCCATTCCCACTCCGGCTTGCCGGCTTCTTCCACCAGCTCGTTGATGGCGGTAATGACCGTCTGCATCTGCTCGTGGCCATAAACGACGGCGCCCAGCATGACGTCCTCGGACAACACTCGGGCTTCCGACTCGACCATCAGCACGGCCGACTGGGTTCCCGCGACGACCAGATCAAGCTGGCTGCTCTTGAGCTGGGTCTGCGTCGGGTTGAGCACATACTGGCCATCGACATAACCGACGCGCGCCGCGCCGATCGGGCCATCGAACGGAATACCGGAAACCGCCAGGGCCGCCGACGCGCCGATCATGGCCGGGATATCGGCATCGACTTCGGGGTTAAGCGACACCACCATCGCCACCACTTGCACTTCGTTCAGGAAACCTTCCGGAAACAGCGGCCGCAAGGGACGGTCGATCAGGCGGGAAGTCAGCGTTTCCTTCTCCGACGGACGCCCTTCGCGCTTGAAGAAGCCGCCCGGAATGCGCCCGGCGGCATAGCTCTTCTCGATGTAATCGACGGTCAGCGGGAAGAAATCCTGCCCCGGCCTAACCGACTTGCTGCCCACCACAGAAACCAGCACAACCGTATCATCCATGGTCACCATGATCACGGCACCGGCCTGCCGGCCGATCTCGCCGGTTTCCAGGGTCACCTGATGAGCACCATAGGTGAAAGACTTCTTGGCGATAGTAAACATTTTGTCCTCTCTCAGTAGTTCAACGCGCGCACCCACAATACCGGTGCGCAATTCGACAACGCGCCAACATGGCAAAAAACTGCAAAAGCAACAACAGCGGCACAGCCCGATCCGGACTGGCCGCTGTTGTTCATTCGAATCGTTTGATCTCCCAACCGCTTGCGGTTTGGCAGACGGTTTTACTTGCGCAGACCGAGACGCTGAATCAGCGAACGATAGGCATCGACATCGGTGGCCTTGAGGTAATCAAGCAGCTTGCGGCGACGGCTCACCATGCGCAGCAATCCGCGACGCGAATGGTGATCCTTAACGTGTTCCTTGAAATGCCCGGTCAGTTCATTGATACGCGCGGTCAGCAACGCCACCTGAACCTCGGACGAGCCGGTATCTCCAGCGGCACGCTGGTATTCAGCCATGATCTGCGCTTTTTGCGCTACGGTAATCGCCATGTCAAACTCTCTTTCGTGAAAAAAAGCGTCGCCCCAGTTTGATAGAGCAGGCGCCGGATTGATGAATACGTTCTCGCTTGGCGAAGCGAACGCGGATTATACCCGTACCCCGCGCCCAGCGGCAAGCGGATCAGGCACAGACCAACCGGCGCGGGCACAGCCGGCCGTCCTCATCGCGCACCCCGAGCCCCAGCAACTGCCCGGCGGCATAGACGCGCGACTTCCCCGTGGCAGCGGCAACACCGACCGGATTGCCGTGTGCGAAACGCCGCGCTTCGTCCGCATCGAGATCGACGCGCGGCAAGCCCTGCAACAGGGCATCGACCGGCAGCAGATAGCGGCCGCGATCTGCCGCGCACAACTCCTGCAGCAGCGCCAGCGGAACAGACTGGGCGATGGTCAGCGCACCAACCCCTGTGCGGCGCAAGGCCGTCAGATGCGCGCCGCAGCCAAGCGCCCGGCCAAGATCCTCGGCCAGGGTTCGGATATAGGTCCCCTTGCTGCAGGTGACACGCAAACGGCAGTGATCGATGGAGAAATCGAGCAACTGCAGGGATTCGATAACGACCTCGCGCGCCTTGCGTTCAACCTCGATGCCCTGGCGCGCCAGACGATAAAGCGCCTGTCCATCGCGCTTGAGCGCCGAATACATGGGGGGAATTTGCGTGATGCGACCACGAAAGCCTGACAGCGCCGTTTCCAGTTCGGCACGCACAAAATCGGGCCGGCAGCGCTGCAGGACTGTGCCTTCAGCATCGCCCGTATCCGTCGTCACCCCGAACAGCACGTCGGCTTCATAGGTCTTGTCGGCATCGAGCAAATCGGCAGAGAATTTCGTCGCTTCACCAAAACACAACGGAAGCAGGCCCGTGGCCAGCGGATCGAGCGTCCCCGTATGCCCAGCCTTGGCGGCCGAAAACAGGCGCCGCGCGCCCTGCAGGGCGGCATTGGAACTCATCCCGCCAGGTTTGTCGAGCAGCAGAACGCCATCGACGCGCTGCCAGCGACGCTTGACCGGTATCGGAGCCGCCCCGCCCCGCACAGGAAATTCGCCTTGCGCCGTCAACTCAGTCTTCGCACCCGGATCCGGATTCCTGCGAAATAGCGACCGCATCCTGAATCAGCCGGGAAAGATCAGCACCGCGCTCCAACGATTCGTCGAAAACGAAATGCAGCTGCGGCGTCATATGGATGCTGATGCGCTTACCCAGCTCACGGCGCAAAAAGCCCGACGCCTTCTGCAGACCGGTCAATACCCCAGGGACATTTTCACTTCCGGCAAGCGTGCTGAAATAGACCTTGGCGTGAGCATAATCGGCGGTCACCTCGACATCGGTGATACTGATCATACCCACGCGAGGGTCCTTGAGCTCCGTACGGATCAGCTCGGCCAGCTCCCGGCGAACCTGCTCGGCAACCCGGTCGCGGCGCGAAAAAGACTTGTTGACCGTCACTTACAGTGTCCGGGCAACTTCAGTCACGTCGTACACCTCAAGCTGATCGCCCTCCTCGTAGGCGTTGTAGCCCTTGAGCGACAGGCCGCACTCGAAGCCGGCGCGCACTTCCTTGACGTCGTCCTTGAAGCGCTTGAGCGACTCC
>CAYTWY010000021.1:0-13112 GCA_964440925.1 uncultured Propionivibrio sp.
CCGATTCTGTTTTGCTTCGCTGCCTCGTCCGGAAACGGACGCCTGATTCAGTCTATAAGATCGCCTGCCGTGACGCTGTCTTTTTTCGCCTTAGCGCTGCGTAGTGCGTGCCTGGATGGCCAGCCATTCGCCGCCGCGCCGTTCGAGGCGGTATTCTTCCAGGGCTTCGAAGCGGAAGGGTTTGCCGTTCATCATTCCCTGTTCGATGGTTTGCGAGCGGACGTTCAGCCGGCGGCAGCTGTGCTCGGTTTCGCCATCGTCCAGCGCCGCTTTGATCGAAGCGCGGTGCTGCCGGTAGTCCTGCAGGCTGGTCACCGAAGCCAGGGTGCTGCGTGCCATTTCTTCGCGCGAGAAGCTCAGGGTGGAGGGGCCTTCGGCGGTGTGTACCGTGGCCAGGGCGACGATGTCCGGGGCGAAGAGGCGCAGGATGGCGGGAGCATCGCGTCGGGCGATGGCGTTGTCGAGCTGTGCCAGCCAGTGTCTGCCGATGGCCGTGGGCTGGCAGCCTTCGGCGATGGGGGGCGGCGGTGTGGGCAGTGCTGTACTGGCAGCGGGCGCTTCGCCCGCTTTCTTATCGCTTTCCGCGCCCAGCCGGTCAAGTTGCGCGCGCGCGCTGTCCTCGGCCTGTGCCGAGTAGCGGTCGAGTTCGGCGTCGAAAGTGCCGGGCACGTAAAAGTCGGGGATCTTGTCGAGCACCACGGGCAGCAGCAGGGTAAGCAGGGCGCGTGTGCGGCCGTCGATGGATTTCGGGTCGCGGGCAAAACCGACCTTGCCGCTGTCGATGTCGACATTGCCGCCGTTGGCTTCGAGCCAGGTGCCGCCACGGTTGACCTTGTCGTAGCTGCCCGGGGGCGTGTTTTTCGTGGCCATTTCCTTGGCCAGGACATAGGGTTCGTGGTCGGTGCCGCGGATGCCGATGGTGGCCGAAGGCGTGATGACCCGGCTGTCCTTGCTGTTGATCTGTCCGATCCAGCCGCTGATGATGCGCAGCGAGCCGGAGATGAGGCGCAGGATCTGATGGTCGTTCGCTTTTCCTTCAGCGGAAAAGCGCTCGGGAATGAATTCGGCGTTCGGACGCATGGCAACAATGCCGGCGTCGCCAGTGCGCAATACAGCCTCGCCGTTGGCTGCCGAACGCAGTTTTTCGCCGACGTAGATGGTGCTGCCCTGGTTGAGCGGGCGGAGTTTTCCTTCCTTGTCGGTTGCCGTGACTTCCCCACGCAGCTGCGAGACCTGGGCGAAGGCCTGCGGCAGGTCTTTTTCCCCCGCCAAGGCGGAAGAGAGTACGGTGAGCGAGAGCATCAGCAGCGCGATGCATGGGTTGAAGGCCAGCGAGCAAATTTTCATGGCGACGCCTCGGCAAAAAATCGGATCACGCTGCCACGCGCCGGAAGACGGTGGCCTGTCGTGCGGATTGTATAACGTGTCCTGTGGCAATCATCATACTTTAGTCGTTTGTCGGCAGGAACTGTGGGTTTTTATTCCGCTGTCGCGGTGTTTCGCGCGCTTTCTCCGGCCTTAAGTTGGCGTCAACGAAAAAACGCCGGGAGGCGTGAAGCCGTCCCGGCGTTTCTGTGTGCCGTGTCAGGGTTTATTCGACTTTGGCTTTGGCGCGCAGTGCTTCGACCATCTTGTTGATGGCTTGTCCTTGCGCTTGTTGCAACAGGCGCGGCTTGATTTCCTCGAAGGCCGGAACGGTCAGCGGACGGCTGTCGTCGAGCTGGATGACGTGATAACCGAAATCGGTCTTGACCGGTGCTTCGGTGTACTTGCCTTTGCTCAGGGCGACCATGGCATCGCTAAACGGCTTGACGAAGTTGCCGGCGCTGGCCCAGCCGAGATCGCCGCCATTGTCCTTGGAACCGGGGTCGATCGACTGCTTGGCGAGTTCCTCGAACTTGGCGCCCTTCTTGAGGTTGGCGATGATGGCCTTGGCGTCGGCTTCTTCCTTGACCAGGATGTGGCGCGCCTTGTACTCGGTGGCACCGAGCTGCGCCTTGATGGTTTCGTACTGTTTTTTGAGTTGTTCGTCGCTGACCGGAGTCTTTTTGACGAATTGCTGGACGTAGGCGCGGATCAGCACGTCCTGGCGCGCTGCTTCGGCTTGCGCGGCGAGATCCGGTTTCTTGTCGAGGCCCGCCTTTTTCGCTTCCTGCACCAGCAATTCGCGCCGGATCAGTTCCTCACGCACGGCGTTTTTCAGTTCCGCCGAATCCGGCGCGCCTTGCGCTTTTTGCGCCGCCAGCAGGGCGTCGCCCATGCTTTGCGGAATGGCAACGCCATTGACCTTGGCCAGGGTGCTCCCGGCGGCCAGCGCCGAGGTCGACAGCAAGGCGCCGGCGATCAGTGCCGCGGTAAATTTCGAAATGCTCTGCATGTTGTTCATCCTTCCTTCGTGAGTGGATCGGCGTTTTTTCTGTCGTCGGGCGAAGCCACATCCGTCCGGTGTGCTTCGCCAAGCGGCGGTAAAGCAATGCTTGACGCATGGATTCTACTACGCATCGAAATTCCGGGGAGGAAAATAGCGTCAAATAACGCGTTCTTCCTGACCAGGGGTTTCTTATGCGGGGAAAACTTTTCTGAACGGCTTGACGCTGACTCGGGCATAGACGCCGGCGGCGACATAGGGGTCGGCATTGGCCCAGGCCTGTGCTGCTTCCAGACTGGCGAACTCGGCGACGATCAGGCTACCGGAGAAACCGGCCGGACCCGGGTCGGGCGAGTCGATGGCCGGGCAGGGCCCAGCCAAAAGCAGCAGGCCTTCTTCCTGCAGCAGTTGCAGGCGTGCCAGGTGTGCCGGGCGGGCGGCCAGGCGGGCCGGGAGAGAATCGGGGCGGTCTTCCGCTACTATGGCGTAGAGCATTATTTGCTTTCCTCCTTGAGGTGTTTGGCCAGAAGCCCTGCCTGCACGAGAGCGAATGCGAATATCAGGCCGATGCCGCCGAACAGCTTGAAGTCGACCCAGAGGTCGGTGGATAGGCCGAAAGCAAAGGCTACCGCGAGATTGGCGACGCCCATGAACACGAAAAATCCGGCCCACGACCAGTTGAGTTGTTGCCAGACCTTGTCGGGAAGAGCCATTTGCGGCTCAAGCAGCGACCGGATGAGGTTCTTGCCGAAGAACAGCTGGCTGCCGGCCAGAGCGCCGGCAAAAGACCAGTAGAGCACGGTGGGTTTGCACTTGATGAAGGTTTCGTCGTGCAGGAGCAGCGTCATTCCGCCGAATACGCAGATGATGACCAGACTGATCCAGAGCATGGCGTCGACCTTGCGGTGTCGCAGCCAGACCCAGGCAATCTGGGCGAAGGTGGCGGCGATGGCGACGCCGGTGGCGACATAGATGCCAGAAAATTTGAAAGCGATGAAAAACAGGATGACCGGAAACAGGTCGAAGAGAAATTTCATGTACGAAGTGTCCGCAGAAAAGGTGGCGACGATTATGGCCGATTATCGTGCGTGCTGTCCATGCGGGTCAGCGTTTGCCGGGCGGGAGCGTAAGTTCGGCGGCGGCTTTTTCCGGGCTACTGCCGGCCGGAATGACGCCGAGCAGAGGCGCCTCAATACGTGTCTTGAGGTCGGCCAGATTTTCCTCGAAGCGTGACATTTCCGGATCAATGCGGTTGGCAACCCAGCCGACGAGTTTCAATCCACGTGCGGCGATTGCCTGTTGTGTCAACAAGGCGTGATTGATACAACCGAGGCGCATGCCGACGACCAGGATCACCGGCAGAGCCAGTTGTTCGGCCAGATCAGCGCTGTCGATGTGTTCACCCAGCGGTACGCAAAAACCACCCACGCCTTCAACGAGGACGGCGGCACCTGTTGCGCGCAGAGCCTGGAAAGCGGTGACGATCTGTCCCGGATCGATCCGGCATCCTTCTTCCATGGCCGCGATATGCGGGGCAATGGCCGCCTGGAAAAGATAGGGGTTGATGTGTTCACGCGGAGCGACCTGTGTCGAAGCAGCGCACAGCGCTTCGACATCTTCGTTGCGTCCTTGCGCATCGCAGCCGGCGGCGACCGGCTTCATGCCGATGGCCGGGATATCCTTGTTGCGCAGGGCATGCAGCAGGGCGCAGGTGACGAAGGTCTTGCCGACTTCGGTATCGGTTCCGGTGACGAACCAGGCTGGTTGGTCAGATGTGTTGATCGCGTGCATGGGCATTTCTTCTGTCTCTATGTGGGGCTTTTTCGTTGCTGGCGTAGCACAGCAGGACGTCGTAGCTGGCCGGAAGCCCTTGCGCCTGACGGTGTTTTTCGTAGGCGGCTTCGAGGGCCTGCCAGGATTGACGACCCATCATGCCATTTCTTGCGCCGTTGCCGATATTGTGCGCGCCAATGGCTTTGACCGAATGGAGCAGTGATTTGAGGTCAGGGTAATGGACGGTCTGTGTTTCGCGCTGCAGGCAGAGGTTGGCGAACCCGGCTTGCTCCAGGGCAGAGGAAATTTCTTCCGGTGAGGAAAAGTGCAGCGTGTGGCGGTAGGTGTCGACGCTGGCGAAGGCCGAGCGCAGTTCATGGAAAGTGTCCGGACCGAGGGTGCTGAGTGCCAGGTGGCCACCGGGTTTAAGAACCCGTGCTGCTTCGCGGAAGACCGCTTCACTACGGCACCACTGGATGCTCAGGCTCGACCACCAGAGATCGATCTGTGCGTTGGCGCAAGGCAAGTCCTCGATGTCGGCAGCCAGGCAGAGGTCGGTTTCGTGGCGGGCGTGGTTGAGCATGGCCGGAGCGAAGTCGACCCCGGTGATCCGGGCTGCTGGCCAGTATTGGCGCAGGCGCCGGGCAGCGTAACCGGTGCCGCAGCCCGCGTCGAGAATGTGCTGCGGCGCTGGCGTGTCGAGCGGCAAGGCCTCGAGCAACCGGTCGACGATCCGGCGCTGCACGATAGCTGCTCCGTCGTAGGTGATCGCGGCACGGTCAAACGCTTCGCGCACCCGTTTTTTGCTAGGCGTCGAGGGCATGGCAGTAGTCGCCGACGAGCGTGGCGAAGCGTTCGGGATCGTTGAGGAAAGGTGCATGTGCGGCCACCGGGAACACCTCCAGCTGTGCTTGTGGCAGTCGGCTTTGCAGCCATTGTGCAGCGGCCAGCGGCATGAGCGGGTCGTGTGCGCCGTGGATGAGCAGGGTCGGTACGGCTTGCGGGAGTTGCTGGCGCAGGTCGACATCGCGCAGCCAGGCCAGACCGCGGAGGAGGGTGGCGTTGTCAGGGATGGGGCGGCGGCGCAGGGTCTGGTTGAGTGTCTTGTTGAGTGCACGGCTGAGCGGGCGGGCCTGGCTGTCGCCCTGGTTCATCAGGGCGACAAAGCGTTGCAAAGTGCCGGCCGCATCGTCGTTCACGGCCTGGCTGAAACTGTCGAGCAGCGCCGGGGCCTGGGCGTGCGGCCAGTCGCTGCGCTGGGTGAAGCTGGGTGTCCCGCCGACCAGAATCAGCCGCCGGATGCGTTGTGGCGCGAGCCGCGCCATCTGTAGCGCGAGCATCGCTCCGAGCGACCAGCCACAGACGCAGGCGTTGTCAGGCAGTTGCAGCAGCAGCGTGGCAGCGGTTTCGATGAAGGCGCGTGTTCTACAAGCGGCCTGCTCTGCAGGCGACTGTTCATGCGGATCTTCGCGGCTGTTGCCCGAAGGCTGTTTATCCACGGGCGTTGCAGGCATGCCGGGTGTTGAAATCATGTCGGGTGCCGTTGCGTCGTATCCGGGCAGGGTCAATTGATGGACCTGCACGCGTTGGCTGAGCGCCGGCAGGCAAGCCTCCCAGGCGGCGTTGCCCAGTCCCCAGCCGTGCACCAGCACCAGATCGGGTTTTTTTCCGGCGGTCGTCATGCCATGTCCCGCAAGGCGCTGACCAGTTGCGCCACGTGTTCGCTGCGGTGTGCGGCAGACAGCGAAACGCGCAGACGTGCGCTGCCTTTCGGTACGGTAGGCGGACGAATCGCCGGAACCCACAGGCCGCGTTCGAACAGGGCGTTGGCGACCTGCACGGTGGCATGATTGTCGCCGATGATGACGGGTTGAATGGCAGTGGGCGAGGGCATCAGCGACCAGCGGGTGTCGGCCAGCCCGGCGCGCAATTGTGCGGTGAGCTGGTGCAGATGCGCGCGCCGCGCATCACCGTGTTCGATCAGCGCAAGACTGGCGAGCAGCGCACAGGCGATGAGCGGACTTGATCCGGTGGTGAAAATGTAGGTGCGGGCGCGTTGCAGCAGCCATTCGATAACCGTTTCCGAACCGGCGACAAAGGCACCGGAGGCACCGGCCGCCTTGCCCAGCGTGCCCATATAGACGATGCGCGGGCTGGGGGCGAGGCCGCAATGCGCGAGGCTGCCGCGTCCCTGGGCGCCGAGTACGCCAAAGCCGTGCGCGTCGTCGACCACCAGCCAGGCATCGAAGCGTTCGGCCAGTTCAACGAGGCCGGGTAGCGGCGCGAGGTCGCCATCCATGCTGAATACGGCGTCGGTGAGGATCAGCTTGCGCGGTGCCGGGCTGGCGCTGAGCATTCTTTCCAGCGCCGCCAGATCGCCGTGCGGGTAGCGGTGGCTGTCGGCGCGCGAGAGGTTCACGGCATCGATCAGCGAGGCGTGATTGAGCTTGTCGGCAAAAACCGCGTCGCCGCGCCCGACCAGCGCGCCGACGATGCCGAGATTGGCCATGTAGCCGGTGGTGAACAGCAAGCTGCGCGGGAAGCCGGTGAATTCGGCGAGTTTTTCTTCCAGGGCTTCGTGCGGTACAAGGTGGCCACTGACCAGATGCGAGGCACCGCTGCCGACGCCCCATTGGCGTGCGCCCGCGCAGGCCGCGTCAATCAGTTCCGGGGCGCTGGCCAGCCCGAGATAGTCGTTGCTGCAGAAACTGATCAGGGGGCGTCCGTCGAGCTGCGCCAGCGGGCCGCAGGGCGCTTCCAGAATACGCCGGCGGCGCTTGAGTCCGGCGCTGTCGAGGGCGGCCAGTTCTTCGCTCAGAGGGTCGTCAATCATGGGCGCAGGGCTTCCTCCAGCGCCCCGGCGACGGCCTGGCCGAGGTGTGCGATTTCGTCGTCGCTGACGATGTAGGGTGGCATCAGATAAACGGTGTTGCCGATCGGGCGGATCAGCGCCTCGCGTGCCAGTGCGGCACGATAGAAGCGGCGCGAAAAATGCGGGTCGCTGGTGTTGACATCAAAGGCCAGAATCATGCCGCGCTGGCGCAGGTGCTGCACCTGCGGGTGTGCACCCAGCGGTGCTAGGGCGGCGGCGAGCTGGCTGGCGCGGCGCTGGTTCTGTTCGAGTACGGCGTCGGCGGCAAAGATGTCGAGCGTGGCCAGCGCGGCGCGGCAGGCCAGGGCATTGCCGGTGTAGGAGTGCGAGTGCAGAAAGCCGCGTGCTGTCGCATTGTCAAGGAAGGCGTCGTAAACGGCGTCGCGCGTGAGGACGACGGAGAGCGGCAGGTAGCCGCCGGAAATGCCTTTCGATAGGCACAGGAAGTCCGGTCGGATTGCCGCTTGTTCATGGGCAAAGAAGCTGCCGGTGCGACCGCAGCCGACGGCAATCTCGTCGCAGATCAGATGCACCGCGTAGCGGTCACACAATGCCCGCGCCAGACGCAGGTACTCCGGGTCGTACATGGCCATGCCGCTGGCGCACTGGATCAGAGGCTCGACGATCAGCGCCGCGATGTTCTGGTGGTGTTGTGCCAGGTGTTGTTCGAGTCCGGCGGCAGCGCGGCGGGCGACATCCGCCGGGCTTTCCCCGGCAAGGGCCTGACGTGCGTCCGGTGACGGCACGGTGGCTGCCGTGCGAACCAGCGGCGCGTAGGCGTCGCGGAAAATGGCGACGTCGGTGACGGCCAGCGCGCCGACCGTTTCGCCGTGGTAGCTGCCGGCGAGGCAGAGAAAATCGCGTTTGGCCTCGCGGCCTTGATTGCGCCAGTAGTGAAACGACATTTTCAGCGCGATTTCGGTCGCCGAAGCGCCGTCGGAGGCGTAGAAGCAATGCCCGAGGCTATTGCCGGTCAGTGCCGAGAGACGTTCGGAGAGTTCAACAACGGGCTGGTGCGTGAATCCGGCGAGGATGACGTGTTCGAGTTGCTCAAGCTGCTGGCGCAAGGCGGCGTTGATGCGCGGATTGGCATGCCCGAAAAGATTGACCCACCAGGAACTGATCCCGTCGAGGTAACGGCGACCGTCGAAGTCATACAGCCAGGCACCGCTGCCGCGGGCAATCGGAATCAGCGGGAGTGAGCCGTCATCGCTGTTGTGGTGCTGCTGCATCTGCGTGCACGGGTGCCAGACGGCATTTAGGCTGCGTTGCAGCAAGTCGCTATTGCCCATGGGCCGGTCTTAGTGCAGCGTTTGCGAGGGCGTGCCGTTCTGCTCGGGCATTTCGGCGTGCACCGCATCGCCTTCCGCATTGGGGTAGAGCGGGGCGCCGCAATCGTCGCAGAACTCAAAGGGAAAACGCTGCCCATGCACCAGAACTTCCTTGATCCCGGTCTCGCGCAGCAGGTTTTCCACTTCACTGGTTACGTCGGTCGCCTCGTCTTCCGTGCCGAGCAGAGGCCAGACGACGCCGTGGTAGATGTCCTCGCTATCGCGCGGGCCGAAACTGATACGGTATTCCTCCAGCTGCTTGTCGTAGAAGCCGCCGATGATGGCGCGCAGGCTTTCCGCCGGTTTGCCCAGAGTGGTTTGCAGGAAAGCGACCGAGGCGCGCAGCGAGTAGGGACGCGAAGCCATGTCGGCGGTGCGGCAGGCGGCGTGGTAGGCGTCGGCGAGCAGCGACTGGAAAGCGCAGCCGGTGAGGAGCGGTTCGAGGCAGGGGACGCCCTGCTTGATCCATTCCTTGAGCGCCGATTCGCGTGAGCAGTTGTCTTCTTCGTTCCAGCGGAACAGCGGCATGCCGTGTGGTACGGCAATCGCCCCGATCAGGTAGCGTGTGTCCGACAGGAACTGGCTGGTTTCCGGCATGCTCGCCACGTCCAAGCGCACTTCCGCGTTGTCGAGCGCGGCCTGACCCAGTTCGCGCATCAGTTGCCAGGTATCGACAAAGCTGCGCGGCAACTGGTCGGGGCTGAAGAGAAAGTCGGCCAGCGCCAGGTGGGCATTGGCCGAGAAGACATGTGCGCCCAGATGAACCTTCAGGGTGTGCAACACCGTTTTTGCAATGCTCCCGGAAGGGATCGAAAAGCGCGACCAGGCGAGCAGGGGGATATTGATCAGCAGGATGTCGAAGTCCTGTCCCCGGCGCGAGATGACACAGGATTCGGCGCAGGCCTCGATGGTATCGGCCAGGCAGTCGTGCGCGCCGGCATGCGAATCGAACAGACGGTCAAGCGCTCCGTTCAGATCCTCCTCCGCGCCTTCGTGCAGCAGTTTTGTAATCAGTTCGGAGAGCTGTTTTTCCCAGAAAACGTCTTCCAGCCTGCCGCCCGATTCGGACAGACAGGTGGCCAGACGGATCAGTTCGGTGGCGTCGGATGAGATGCGTTTGCGGGAAGAGAGACGATTGCGTTTCATGGCGAAAACCTGCACGGCGAGACAATTCGCTATTGTACCAAGGCCGCTGGGAGCGCGTCAGAAGGATGTGCTGCGAGCCGGATTTGTCGGGAGAAGAAAGCGGGTGTCGGAGGCAGATGTTTCGCGGAAGGGGTTGCGCCGTTCGTGGCCGAGGTTCCCCGTCTCAGTTAGCGATCTCGACGAGGGCTTCCTTTTCGCTACGTAACGCCAGGGCAAGCTGATGCACCGACATGGCATAGAAGCTCGACCGGTTGTAGCGGGTAATGACGTAAAAATTGTTGAAGCCGATCCAGTATTCGGGTGTCTGTTCCGGGCTGACCAGGTCGATCAGGGCGGCGGGAATATTTTCGGGTGGAGATTCGGCAGCGAGGACGGCAACGCCCTGGCGTGTCAGTTCGGCGAGTGATTGCGTGGGTTTGATGCCGCCTGCCAGCAAGGGTTCCGGTGCGCCATCGACGATGGCTGGAACGGCAATTGGCGCCCCGTTCTGCCAGCCGTGCATGGACAAAAAGCGAGCGACGCTGCCGATGGCGTCGGTCGTGCTGCGGCTGAGGTCGATCTGTTTGTCGCCGTCGAAATCCACGGCGTAGCGGCGCAGGCTGCCAGGCATGAATTGCGCGATGCCGATTGCTCCGGCGTAAGAGCCCTTGACGGCAAGGGGCGAGAAGTCGTTTTCCCGCGACAGCAAGAGGAGTTGTTCAAGTTCCCTGCGGAAATAGTCGGCGCGTGGCGGATAGTCAAAGGCCAGGGTGCTTAGCGCTTCGAGAACGCTGAATTTTCCCGTGTTGCGCCCGTACTCGGTTTCGACGCCGATGATGGCGACGATGATTTCCTGCGGTACGCCGTAGAGTGCTTCGGCACGGGCTAGCGGGCCTGTGTTTTCCTGCCAGAAGCGAAGGCCGCGCGAGATTCTTCGGGTATTGACGAAGCGCTCGCGATAGCGGGTCCAGGAGCGCTGTTGTTCGGGTACGGCGGCCGGCTCAATGGCGCGCAATATGGCCGCATTGGGGCGAATTTCGGCGAAATGCCGCTTCAGGGTGGTGATGTCGAAGCCGTGCTGCGCGTGCATTTCATCGATGAAGGCGCACACTTCCGTACGGTTGACGAAAGGAGGGGGGGGCTTTGTTCTGGAAGGCTTTGCCGCGTGTGCGAACAGGGGCAGGGAAGCGGCGAGAACGACGAGCAGCGTGGCGAAGCGGGTTTCCAATGCGTACGAACCTCGTGTGATGGCGGCTGTAATCACGCCAGCCTGTGCGCCGATTGTACCCGAGCTTCGCCTGCCGATGTGTGACCGGCGTTTCCGGTCTTTTGTACATGCGGCGGCGCTATGGTTATACTTGCGCGCGGGTTTTTTCGTGGTGGCGGTCAGTCGGGGGAAAGTTGTCCGCGTTTTTCATGGCTTGCCGGATCACCTTCGGTTAGAATCACACGGTTAATTTTTTTGGTACCCTACTCATGAAGACGATTACAGGATCCATTGTTGCTATTGTCACGCCGATGCTCGAGGACGGAAGCCTTGATTTGCCGGGCATGCGGAAGCTGGTCGATTTCCACGTGCAGGAAGGTACCGATGCCATTTGCGTCGTCGGCACGACCGGCGAATCGCCGACGGTCGATGTGGAAGAACACCACGAATTGATCCGGCTCGTGGTAGAGCATACCGCCGGGAGAATTCCGGTGATCGCCGGTGCCGGGGCGAACTCGACGGCGGAAGCCATCGAGATGACGCATTACGCCAGAAAAGCGGGTGCCGATGCCGTGCTTTCGGTCGTCCCTTATTACAACAAGCCGACCCAGGAAGGCCTTTATCGCCATTTCAAGTCGATTGCCGAAGCGGTTGATGTGCCGGTCATTCTGTATAACGTCCCGGGACGTACAGTGGCCGATCTGAGCGTCGATACGACGGTGCGTCTGGCGCAGATTCCGAACGTTGTCGGCATCAAGGATGCCACGGGCAGTATCGATCGTGCCTTCGAGCTGGTGTCGCGTACTCCCGAGACCTTCTCCGTCTATAGCGGCGACGATCCGAGCGCTTGCGCCCTGATGCTGATGGGCGGCAAGGGTAATGTATCGGTGGCGGCCAATATCGCCCCGCGCATGATGCACGAAATGTGCGCCGCCGCTCTGGCGGGCGATCTGGAAAAAGCGCGCTTGCTCAATCGGCGCATGCTGGGACTCTATCGCCAGTTGTTCTGCGAGGCCAATCCGATTCCTGTCAAGTGGGCCTGTCAGGAACTTGGTCTGATCGCGGGCGGCATCCGTCTTCCGCTGACGCCGCTTTCTTCCGAGTGCCATGAGCGCGTGCGTCAGGCCATGCGTCAGGCCGGTTTGCCGGTTTGATGCTGTTTTTTGTTCTCCTCGCTTTCAGGAATCTTCGATGAAATTTGCTGTTTTGCGTTTGACGCTTTGTTGTGCAGGTGTCGTACTTGCCGCGTGCAGCACTACCCTTCTCGAGTCGCAGAAAATTGATTACAAATCGGCTTCGGCGGTGAAGGTTCCTTCGCTTGAAGTGCCTCCCGATCTGACCTCGCCGACGCGTGATGACCGGTTTGCCGTTCCCGATTCGATCGGCAAAGGGACAGCGAATTATCTGGAATATCTCGAAGAGCGTTCGCCGCAGGCGCGTGCGCAACAGGCGAGCAATGTCCTGCCGCAGATTGAAAAGGCGCGTATCGAGCGCTCCGGGAACCAGCGTTGGCTGGTTATCGCGGGGACACCAGACAAGCTGTGGGATCAAGTCAAGGAGTTCTGGCAGGAAACCGGGTTTCTCATCAAGCTCGAATTGCCGGAAGCCGGGGTGATGGAAACCGATTGGGCGGAAAATCGTGCCAAGATCGGTGACGATATGATCCGCAGTTTTCTAGGCAGGGTGTTCGATTCTCTGTATTCGACATCCGAGCGTGACAAGTTCCGCACGCGTCTTGAGCAAGGCAGTGAGCCGGGAACGACGGAAATCTACATCAGCCATCGCGGCATGATCGAGGTTTTTGTGTCCAAGGACAAAGATCAGACGATGTGGCAACCGCGCGAATCTGATCCTGAGCTTGAGGCAGAAATGCTGCGTCGCCTGATGGTGCGCTTTGGTTATGATCAAAAGCGTGCGGAATCTCAGGTCGCTTCGGCCAAGAACAAGCCGGCCGAGCGAGCCCGTTTGAAGCGCGCGAACGATGGGGCGGGTTCGCTCGAAGTCGATGAGCCTTTTGATCGCGCCTGGCGGCGTGTCGGACTGGCGCTCGACCGGATCGGATTTACCGTCGAGGATCGGGATCGTTCGAAGGGTTTGTACTTTGTCCGCTATGTCGATCCGGAAGTCGATGCGCAGAAAAAGAGCGATGGGCTGCTCTCCAAGTTGGCTTTCTGGAAGGGTAGCGCGCCGCCGCCGCAAACGCGCTATCGCATCTACGTCAAGGATAATGGCGCGCAAGCTTCGGTTCAGGTGTTGTCGCTCGAAGGCGGCGTTTCTCAGGGAGAGACCCCGAACAAGATACTGGGGCTGCTCCATAACCAGTTGAAGTGATGCGTTTTGCCTCGCTGGGTAGCGGCAGCCGGGGAAATTCCCTGGTGGTCGAGGCCGGGGATACGCGTCTTTTGCTCGATTGCGGGTTTTCGGCGCGGGAAACGC
>CAYTWY010000021.1:13212-23435 GCA_964440925.1 uncultured Propionivibrio sp.
GCGCGCGAGCCGGTGCAATTCGTTTTCTCCGATGGAAACAGGCGGCTGGGCGTTCTTACTGATACCGGAGCGGTGACGCCACACGTCGTTGATATGCTGAATGTGTGCGATGCGCTGATTCTCGAATGTAACCATGATCGCGCCATGTTGGCTGGCTCAGCCTATCCGGCGTCACTGAAACAGCGTATCGCCGGAGGATTCGGACATTTGGAGAACGACCAAGCGGCGTCCCTGTTGCGTCAGCTGGGGTCGTGTCGTTTGCAGCATGTGGTGGCTGCGCATTTGAGCGAACAGAATAATCGCCCGGAACTGGCGGTCAGGGCTCTGGCTACGGCGTTAGACTGTGCAGAGGAATGGATTGGCGTGGCCAGCCAGGAAGAAGGCCTGTCCTGGCGTGAACTGTCGTAAGCCGATGCCTATTGGTTCTTGTATCTTACAGACATGAAAAAAGCCGACCTAGGTCGGCTTTTTTCATGTGCGAAACGACTGCAATTACTTCTTGGCAGCGTCGGCAGCGGGGGCGGCAGCAGCCGGAGCAGCAGCTTCAGCAGCGGGAGCAGCAGCCGGAGCAGCGGCTTCAGCAGCCGGAGCAGCAGCGGGAGCAGCAGCAGCCGGAGCAGCAGCCGGAGCGGGAGCCGGAGCAGCTTCTTCCTTCTTGCCGCAAGCGGACAGAGCAACAGCAAACAGGGCAGCAACGAGAAGAGAATTTTTCATTTTCATCATCCTTTGAGAAATAAAAGTCATCA
This sequence comes from uncultured Propionivibrio sp., assembly GCA_964440925.1. GTDB lineage: Bacteria > Pseudomonadota > Gammaproteobacteria > Burkholderiales > Rhodocyclaceae > Propionivibrio. Next base: position 13,959 of record CAYTWY010000021.1, read on the forward strand.
ACGAACGCAAGAGTCGTTGGTGGACCAACGGGTACGCCAGTCAGCCGCCAATTATACAGAATATGAATTTGGGGCGGGTAAAATACAGAATATGAATTTGGGGCGGGTAAAAAGCTGTTAAATTTTTTTGCCTGAGGCGCACAAGGCGTGGCCATCTTGCCGGACGCTTGCGAAGCGAAGCGGAGAACAGGCTCTCGGCTATAATGTCGCCCTGTTTCTGCGCTTGCGCAGTTTTTTCCGCTTTTTCCTTAGTTAACCATGGCCGACATCCTCTTTCTGCGCGGGGCTCCCGCGATTTCCGCTTTTCGTCTATCGGGTTTGCAGCAGCGTATGCAAGCCGTTGCGCCTGGTGCGCGTGTTGTCAGCGCGGATTACTGGCATGTGGTCAAGCTGCGGACGGATCTGGACGCGGCGGCGCGCCAGCAACTGGCGGCCCTGCTTGAGGAACGTGCCGCAGACAGTCAAACGAGCGGCGAACTGTTTCTTGTCACGCCGCGCATCGGCACCATTTCGCCCTGGTCGTCGAAGGCCACGGATATCGCCCGGAATTGCGGACTGGAGGGTATCGAGCGCATCGAACGGGGAATCGCGTATCGCATCGAGGGGGTTGCTGTCGGTTTGCGGACACCGCTTCTGGCCTTGCTGCACGACCGGATGATTGAAACGGTGCTGGGCGATTTCGCGCAGACGGCAGAACTTTTCCGGCATTTCCCGCCGCAGCCGATGGCTAGCATCGATTTGCTGGCGGGTGGGCGTGCGGCGCTGGTCGAGGCCAATACACGTCTCGGCATGGCGCTCTCGGAAGACGAGATTGATTACCTCGTTGATCTGTTCGTCAACAAAACCCGGCGCAATCCGACCGACGTCGAACTGATGATGTTCGCCCAGGCCAACTCCGAGCATTGCCGCCACAAGATTTTCAACGCTTCCTGGGTCATTGACGGCCAGCCGCGCCAGGAAACCCTGTTCGGGATGATCCGCGAGACCCATGCAGCGCACCCCGAAGGCAATGTCGTGGTCTATTCCGACAACTCGTCGGTATTTGAAGGCACCCGGGTTGCGCGTTTCTATCCGGACAGCGACGGCACTTACCGCTGGAACGAAGACCTGACGCATATCCTGGCCAAGGTCGAAACGCACAATCATCCGACGGCGATTTCTCCCTTCCCCGGCGCAGCGACCGGCTCGGGCGGTGAAATTCGCGACGAAGGCGCCACCGGGCGCGGCTCCAAGCCGAAGGCCGGGTTGTGCGGCTTCTCGGTCTCCAACCTGAATCTCCCCGATGCGCAGCAGCCCTGGGAAATCGAGGGCGCAGCCTATGGCAAGCCGGCGCGCATCGCCTCGGCGCTCGATATCATGCTCGAAGGGCCGATTGGCGCTGCCGCCTTCAACAACGAATTTGGCCGTCCCAATCTGACCGGTTATTTCCGCACCTACGAGCAACGCGTCGGGCAGGGCGATGCGGCGGTCGTGCGCGGCTATCACAAGCCGATCATGGTTGCTGGCGGCGTGGGCAATATTGCCGACAGCCAGTCCTTCAAAGCCGAGACCTTCCCGGCCGGCACCCTGCTGATCCAGCTGGGCGGTCCCGGCATGCTGATCGGTCTGGGCGGCGGCGCGGCGAGTTCGATGAGTACCGGCAGTAACAGCGAGGACCTCGATTTTGCCTCCGTGCAGCGCGGTAACCCGGAGATGCAACGGCGTGCGCAGGAAGTCATCGACCGCTGCTGGCAGATGGGCGCGCCCCAGGGCGACGCGTCGGTCGTGGGCGACGGTAGTCCGATTCTGTCGATTCATGACGTGGGCGCAGGCGGAATCTCCAATGCCCTGCCGGAGCTGGCGCATGGCGCGGGTTGTGGTGCGCGTTTTGAACTACGCGCCGTGCCGACCGAAGAGCCGGGCATGTCGCCAGCCGAGATCTGGAGCAACGAGGCGCAAGAACGTTACGTGCTGGCCATTCCGCCCAGCCGTCTGGACGAGTTCAAGGCGATGTGCGAGCGCGAGCGTTGCCCGTTCTCTGTGGTGGGCGTAGCGACGGCCGACAACCGTCTGGTTGTGGCCGACCAGCACTTCGCCAACAACCCGGTGGATATGGACATGGACGCCTTGCTCGGCAAACCGCCACGCATGACCCGCGACGTGGCGCATCGGCCTGCCGTTGATGTGCCCTTCGATCCGGCGACGATTGACCTCAAGGACGCCGCCTATCGCGTTCTGCGCTTGCCTGCGGTGGCCGACAAGACCTTCCTGATTTCGATTGGCGACCGCACGGTGGGCGGCATGACCGCCCGCGATCAGATGGTCGGTCCGTGGCAGACGCCGGTGGCCGACGTGGCGGTGACCACCATGGGCTATCAGACCCTGCGCGGCGAAGCCTTTGCCATGGGCGAGCGTACGCCGCTGGCGATCCTCGATGCACCGGCCTCCGGCCGGATGGCTTTGGGCGAGGCCTTGACCAACATTGCGGCAGCGCGTATCGAGAAGCTCGGTGACGTCAAGCTGTCGGCCAACTGGATGGCTCCGGCCGGTGTGCCGGGCGAAGATGCCCGCCTGTTCGACACGGTGCGTGCCGTTTCCGATCTGTGCCAGCAGATCGGTGTCTCCATTCCGGTCGGCAAGGATTCGCTGTCCATGCGTACGGCATGGGATGACGGTGGACAGAAAAAACAGGTGGTTTCGCCGCTGTCGCTGATTGTCACCGCCTTCTCGCCGGTGCAGGATGCGCGGCAAACCCTGACGCCACAACTGCAGTGCGTGGCGGACGAGGACGCGAGCGATCTGCTGCTGATCGATCTGGGCGGCGGCAAGAATCGCCTAGGCGGTTCGGCACTGGCCCAGGTATTCAATGCCACGGGGTCGACCGTCCCCGATGTCGATGATCCGGCGCGGCTCCCCGCTTTCTTTGACGCGCTGCAGATGCTGGCTAGCGAACAGTTGCTGCTGGCCTATCACGACCGCTCGGATGGCGGTCTGTTTGCCACGGTCTGCGAAATGGCCTTTGCCGCGCATTGTGGCGTTACGCTCGATCTGGATGGGCTGTGTGACGGCTCCGCTGGCGCTCTGGCCAGTGCGCTGTTTGCCGAAGAACTGGGTGCCGTGGTGCAGATCCGCCGTGCCGATCGTCAGCGCGTGATCGAGCATTTGCGTGCTGCCGGATTGGGTGACTGTACGCAGCTCATCGGCACGACGAACGCCAGCGATGAGCTTCGCGTGGTCTGCAAAGGCCAGGTGGTGTTCTGCGAGAAGCGTGTCGATTTGCAGCGGGCCTGGTCGGAAACGACCTTCCGCATGCAGTCCCTGCGCGACAACCCGGAATGTGCACAACAGGAATACGACCGCCTCCTCGACACCAGCGATGCCGGTCTGTCGCTGTCGCTGAGCTTTGATCCGGCGGAAAACATCGTGGCGCCGTTCATCAATCGCGGTGCTCGTCCCCAGGTGGCCATCCTGCGCGAACAGGGCGTCAATGGGCATGTGGAAATGGCGGCCGCGTTTGATCGTGCCGGGTTTTCTTCGGTCGATGTGCATATGAGCGACATCCTCGCCGGTCGCGTCTCATTGGCCGATTTCGCTGGTGCCGTGGCCTGCGGCGGATTCTCCTACGGTGACGTGCTCGGCGCGGGCAAGGGCTGGGCGCGGACGATTCTCTTCAATGCGCGGGCGCGTGACGAGTTCTCGGCGTTTTTCGGCCGTAGCGGGACCTTCGCGCTGGGCGTCTGTAACGGTTGCCAGATGATGAGCAGCCTGAAGAGCCTGATTCCCGGTGCTTCTGCCTGGCCGCGCTTTGAACGCAACACGGTCGAGCAGTTCGAGGCGCGTTTTACCATGGTCGAATTGCCGCCGTCGCCCTCCCTGTTCTTCGCCGGCATGACCGGCAGCCGCCTGCCGGTCGTGGTGTCGCATGGCGAAGGTCGGGCCGAGTTCGATACGCCCGAGCAACAGGCTGCCGCGCTGGTGGCCATGCGTTACCTCGATAACGCCGCCAACGGCGGCCAGGCAACCGAAGTCTATCCCTACAACCCGAACGGTTCGCCCCAAGGCATTACCGGCGTGACTACGGCCGATGGTCGTTTCACGATCATGATGCCGCACCCCGAGCGGGTTTTCCGCACCGTCCAGATGTCCTGGCATCCGGATACCCTCGGCGAGGATTCACCGTGGTTGCGCATGTTCCGCAATGCGCGTCAGTGGGTGGGTTGAGGGGGGTAAAAAGCGAACCACCAAGACACCAAGGTCACCAAGTTACACCAAGAAAACAAAGCGAATTTCCTGGTGTTTCTTTTTGTGCTGGGTGTCTTGATGGTGCGCAGTTTCAGCCGTTCAGACTGCTTATTGGCAAGACAACAAGCGCGATAAACGCAATCAGAAATCGGCCGGGCAGGTGAATTGCAAGCGCTCGCCGCTGTGCGGATGCGCGAAGGCGAGATATTCGGCGTGCAGCTGCAGGCGTTCCGCCTTTGCGCGGGTTGTCGGGTCGGCGTAGAGCGGGTCGCCGACGATCGGGTGGCCGAGCGCCTGCATGTGCACGCGCAGCTGGTGCGTGCGCCCGGTTTCCGGCGTCAGTTCGAGGCGCGAGCAGTCGCTTCCGGCAGCGTAGGCAAGGACGCGGTACAACGTGCGTGACGGTTTGCCACAGGCGAAATCGACCTTGTGCAGCGGTCGGTTGGGCCAGTCCACGATGAGCGGCAGATCAATCGTGCCGCTCTCCTGCGCAAGATGACCGTTGACGATGGCGACGTAGCGTTTTTCCACCTGCCGTTCCTGGAACAGGATGCTCAGGCGTCGATGCATTTCCTTACCGCGAGCCAGAACGAGGAGGCCGGAGGTGTCGTAGTCGAGGCGATGGACAATCAGCGCGTCGGGATATCGACATTGAACGCGTGTAATAAGGCAGTCCTGCTTTTCTGCGCCGCGTCCGGGAACGGAAAGCAGTTTGCTCGGCTTGTTGGCGATCAGTAGTGCCTGATCGGCATAAATCAGGGTGAAATTTTCCAGCATGGATTTCGAGAAGTTTCGATGAGCGGCAGCGGTTGGCAACAAGGCTCGTATTGTCGCGCGAATCGGTGTCGATGGGCGAATGGGAAATCTCTTTTTCGGGTGAAATCGTCCGGACGGCGAATGCGTTGCCCTCTCGGCGTGGCTCTTTCGCTGGCGGCGCAGCCTTTGATCGTGGGACCACCACAAGAGGGCGGTTGGGTCTTGAGTGCCGGTCGGTGCGGGAGATTCTGCGAACCTTTCCGGATAGGGAAAAGTTTTTGCGTTTGCTGCCCAGAAGGTGAACTATGAGCGATAATGGCGGTCTTTGATTGATGCCGGGGAATAGGGCTAGGAGCCGGATTCCTCGCCGGTTGTGGAAGGATCTTGATGAAGTGCGTTGATGATTTCCGGTTGATGCTCGGCAAGCGGGAGTTTGTGCCGATTGTCATTGGCGGTATGGGCGTTGATATTTCGACGGCGGGATTGGCGCTCGAAGCCGCTCGTCTGGGCGGGATCGGTCATATCTCCGATGCGATGGTCAACACGGTGGCCGATCGTCGCTTCAATACCAAATTCGTCAAGGATAAACTTCAGCAGTTCAAGTTCAATGTGGCCAATGCCGACAAGTCGCTCGTCAAGTTCGATCTGGGTCAATTGGCGGAGGCGACCAAACTGCATGTCGGTAAAACCATGGAAGCCAAGCGCGGTTCCGGGCTGATCCTCGTCAACTGCATGGAAAAGTTGACCATGAATGCGCCACGCGAGACGCTGGAAGTCCGCCTGAAAGCGGCGCTCGATGCCGGAGTCGATGGCATTACCCTGGCCGCCGGATTGCATCTGGGTTCGTTTGCACTGATCGAGGATCATCCGCGTTTTCGTGATGCCATGCTCGGCGTGATTGTTTCTTCCCTGCGTGCGTTGCAGCTTTTCTTGCGCAAGACTCTGCGCTGCAACCGTTTGCCCGATTACGTGGTGGTCGAGGGCCCCCTTGCCGGCGGACATCTGGGCTTTGGCATGGATTGGGCGCAATACGATCTGGCGACGATCGTTGCTGAAATCCGGGCCTGGTTGAAGGCCGAACAACTCGATATTCCGCTGATCCCAGCCGGGGGGATTTTTACTGGCAGCGATGCGGTTTCCTTTCTGGAAAATGGGGCTTCCGCCGTGCAGGTGGCGACGCGCTTTACCGTGGCAAAAGAGTGTGGGCTGCCAGAAGACGTGCAGCAGGAATACTTCAAGTCTACCGAGGACGGGATCGAGGTTAACCAGATTTCGCCGACCGGCTATCCGATGCGCATGCTCAGCAACAGCCCGGCGATCGGCAGTGGCATTCGTCCCAATTGCGAGGCCTACGGTTATATCCTTGATGTCAACGGGAATTGTTCCTACGTCACGTCGTATAACCGGGAACTGAAGGCGCATCCCGATGCGCGGCGCTTTTCGGTCAAGGACAAGACCTGCCTGTGTACCCACATGCGCAACTTCGATTTGTGGACCTGTGGCCATTTTGCCTACCGACTTAAGGACACGACGCGTCGAAACGAGGACGGCAGCTACCAGTTGCTTTCCACCGAACATATTTTTCGCGACTACCAATTCAGCAAGGACAACGCGATCGCCTTGCCGGAATGATTCTCGCCGGCGCTGTACGGCGGTGAGAGGCGTTTCGGCGGAGCGTGGTGCGGAAGACGTTCCCGCAGGTCTTTCTTTCCTTCTCCGTTTTCGTTGCGTTTGATCGAAAATCATGCTCAGCTATCGCCACGCCTTCCATGCCGGTAATCATGCCGACGTTCTCAAGCACATTGTTCTTGTCCAGCTGACGCGCTATCTTGCCCAGAAGGACAAGCCTTTCTGGGTGATCGATACGCACGCCGGTGCCGGGGCCTATGCGCTCGATTCTGGTTGTGCCGTCAAACTGGCGGAATACAAGGAGGGTATTGGTCGGCTGTGGGGGCGCAACGATTTGCCACCGGCGGTGGCTGATTATGTCGAGCTGGTGCGCCGGATGAATCCGGATCGTCGTCTGCATGCCTATCCCGGATCGCCGTTTTTCTCCTTGTGGACCTTGCGCGAACAGGATCGGCTACGCCTCTTCGAGTTGCACAGCAAGGATGCGCGGTTGCTGCAGGAGAATTTCCAGACCGCAGGTAAACAGGTCGTTGTTGAGGCGACGGATGGCTTTGTCGGGCTCAAGGCGTTGTTGCCGCCTCCGCCACGCCGTGGACTGGTTCTGATCGATCCTTCCTACGAGGAAAAGCAGGACTACGAGCGCGTTTTCCATGCGCTCAAGGAGGCTCTAGGGCGCTTTCCCGGTGGTACCTATGCCTTGTGGTATCCGCAACTGACCCGCCTCGACGCCCATGAGTTGCCGAAGCGCCTGAAACGCCTGCCCGCCAAGAGCTGGGTGCATGTCGCTTTGCGCGTGCGCGAACCGGCCAAGGACGGTTTTGGTATGCATGGCAGTGGCATGTTCATTCTCAATCCGCCGTGGACGTTGCACGCCACGCTGGCGGAGATCATGCCTTATCTGGTTACCGTACTCGGGCTGGATGCGGGGGCTGGCTTTACGCTGGAGCAGCAGGCCGACTAACAGCCCCTCACCACGGCGACACGGCGGGCACAGCGAAAGGTCTGGTTTTCATGCTTTTCTGCCGACTTGCCTGACACGTGACTCATGTGTTTTTGTTTTTCCGCTGTGTTCGCCGTTCCGATAGATTCAATCGTCCAGTTGCGTGTACTTCCGGCTTGATCCGTAGCTCTTCTCGACCGGGTATTTCGCGGCGTTTTTGGCCAGCTTGGCGCGAGCCGCTTCTTCCAGATTGATTCCGGCCTTGTCGGCAATCAGCAATAAATAGAGCAGGATATCGGCGCATTCGTCGCGCAGGGCTTGCAGCGCGCTTTCGTCATCGGGCAGCGCGGCAGTTTCCGCGTCACTCTTCCATTGCGTCAGTTCAAGCAATTCTGCTGCTTCCAGGTTGAGTGAAACAATCAGGTTGCGCAGGCTATGAAACTGCGCCCAGTTGCGCTCGTCACGGAATTTGAGCAACGCCTGGGTCAGGGTCGGCAGAGTCATGGCGTCAGGCAAAGAAGCGGTGTTGTGCTTCGCTGGGGAGCGCCATTCCGGTGGTCTGCGCGCGCGCCAGCAGTTCCCAGTAATAACGGTAGGACGCCCGGTCGTGCAGGCGACCTTCATGGGCGATAGGTGCCCAATCCTTGTCCTGTGCGGCCATCAGGATGGCGGTGGCCTGTTCGACTTCGGAGAAGTCGGGGCGCATGGCTTCGACAATCGGCATGATCTGCTTGGGATGAATGCTCCACATGCGCAGGAAGCCGAATTCATCACGAGCCCGCCGGGCATCGCTGCGAATGACCTCGAGATCATTGAGTTCGGTCGTCACGTTATGCGTCGGTACAACGCCGTTGGCCAGTGCCGCTGTGCTGATTTCACACTTGGCGCGGGCGACCAGCGGATGCTCGAATTGCCCCGGACTCTTCATCGCCGAGCCGGGAATGGCGCCGTGGTGGCCGGAAACAAAATCCATCAGGCCGAAATCGAGAGATTCAACGGCCGGAAGCGCGGCAATGTCCCAGGCCTCGCGCAGGGCGCCGAGCGTTTCGATCAGCACATGCACCGGAATCTGTCGTTGCAGGCCAGCGCGAAGTTCGGCGGCGCGTAACGCAGCGACTTGCGCGCGTACATCATCGACGCCGCGTGGCTTGGGCAGGGTAATGAAAGGCAGACGACTTCCGGCTTGCGCGACGAGAATCTCCAGATCGTGTTGCCAGTGCGCATGTGTGATGTCGTGAATGCGCGCAGCGACCCGGCCGAAGCGGTTGTCTTCGCTCATGATCAGTGCGGCGGCCATTTCGGCGTGCTCGCGTTCCGCTCCGGCGTGCGCGCCGTCTTCGCAGTCACAGGTGATGTCGAAAATCGGCCCCAGCTCATTTTGCAGCTGCAGGGCTTTCTTCATCAGCTTTTCCGAACCGGCGTAATGATCAACGGCGGGCAGGATGGGGAAGGGCGTTTCACCGGGGAAAAGTACACTGCTGGGGTGGCGCATGGGCGGTTTCTCTGAGATTGCAAAACGCTTATTTTACCGTGATGGCCGGGAAGATAAGGCGAAAAAAAGCCGCAGACGCGCTGCGGCTTTTTGGGCGATGCCGTTGCTTAGAGCATGCTCTTCACGGCTTCGGCTTCGTCGGTCAGTTCCTTGAGGGTCTTGTCGATCTTCTCTTGCGAGTAGGTGTCAATTTCCAGGCCCTGAACGATCGTGTAGGAACCGTTCTTGCATTCGCACGGGAAGCCAAAGACGATGCCCTTCGGAATGCCATAGGAACCGTCACTCGGGGCACCCATGGTGACCCAGTCATCGGAACCGAGAACCCAGTCACGAACGTGGTCGATGGCGGCGTTGGCTGCCGAAGCGGCCGACGAGAGACCGCGGGCTTCGATGATGGCGGCGCCGCGCTTGCCGACGGTCGGCAGGAAGACGTCGTTGT
>CAYTWY010000022.1:0-12330 GCA_964440925.1 uncultured Propionivibrio sp.
GACACGCAGGACGAAGTCATCGCCCGGCGCGTTTTCTCCCCCGCCGAATACCTTGCCCGGCAGCAGGCCAGCCTGCCGCCATTTGCCGCCAACAGCGACAGCGCCATCCGTCTATGGCTCGAAACCGGCGAAATCAGCGCCGCCGGTTACCGCGTCTACGTCTTCTATCGCTGAACAACAAAGACCCGGCCTGCCGCCCCGACAAGCCATGACGCGCCCGATGCTATAATCGCCCCTCGTTGAACAGCCAGCGCCATCTCATGCCCACCCTCATCTGCGGCTCCATCGCCTACGACAACATCATGGTTTTCCATGATCGTTTCAAAAACCACATCCTGCCGCAACAGATCCACATTCTCAACGTCGCTTTCCTCGTTCCGGAAATGCGCCGCGAATTCGGCGGCTGCGCCGGCAACATCGCCTACAACCTGAAACTGCTCGGCGGCGACCCGCTGATCATGGCCACCGTCGGCGACGACGCCGACGCCTATCTGCGCCGCCTCGATCATCTGTGCCTCGATCGCACCCACGTGCGCCAGGTCGAAGGCAGCTTTACCGCCCAAGCCTTCATCACCACCGATCTCGACGACAACCAGATCACCGCCTTTCACCCCGGCGCGATGAGCTTTTCGCATGTCAACCGCGTCGCCGACGCCAAAGCCGCCCTGGCCATCGTCGCCCCCGACGGGCGCGAAGGCATGCTGACGCATGCGCGCGCCCTGGCCGAACAGGGCACCCCGTTCGTTTTCGATCCGGGGCAGGGGCTACCGATGTTCTCCGGCGACGAATTGCGCCAGTTCATGGTCCAGGCCGACTACGCCTGTTTCAACGATTACGAGGCCAGACTGGCCTGCGACCGCACCGGACAGACGCTCGAACAACTGGCCGGACAGGTCAGGGCGCTGATCGTCACCCTGGGCGGCGAAGGCTCACACATTTACGCCGACGGCCACCGTTACGAAATCCCCTGCGCTCCGGCCGACGAACTCGTCGACCCCACCGGCTGCGGCGACGCTTACCGCTCCGGCCTGCTGTACGGCATCACCGCCGGCTGGGATTGGGAGAACACCGGCCGCCTGGGCGCGATCATGGGCGCCATCAAGATCGCTCACCGCGGCGCACAGAACCATCGCCCGAGCCGCGACGAAATCGCCACGCGTTTCGCCCGCGCCTTCGGCCACACCCCTTGGTAGGAGACGGACAATGAAGTTGCTGAAAATTTCCCTTGCCTTGCTGCTTGCCCTGCTGCTCGCGGCCTGCGCCAGCAGCCGTTCTGGCGACGTGTATTCGCGCGAGCAGGCCCGGCGCGAAATGAATGTGCGCAGCGGCGTCGTCGATAGCGTGCGCGAAGTTGTCATGGAAGGCACGCAGACGGGAACCGGCACCATGGCCGGCGCGGCCATCGGCGGCATCGCCGGCAGCAACGTCGGCGGCGGCAAGGGACAGATCGTCGGCGCCATCGTCGGTGCGGTGCTCGGCGGAGTAGCCGGCAATGCCATCGAAGAGAACGCCACCAAGAAAAACGCCCTGGAAATCACCGTCCGTCTCGACAGCGGCCAGATGATCGCCGTCGTTCAGGAAAAGGGCGAGAACTTCTATCCGGGAGATCGGGTGCGCGTACTCAGCAATGGCCAGTCGACGCGCGTCACCCGCTGACACCGCCCTCCGTCGTGCGCCGGAGCGCCCGCTCCGGACACCGCCCGTCCAGCGCATCCTGCGCTGCCTGCGGCTTTTCCTTCACCTGCTGCGGATAGGCATCGGCACGCTCTCCCTTTATGCCTGGAGCAGCCGGGCCAGGCGTCTGCATCTGCGGCAACGCTGGTCGCGCCAGTTACTGGACATCCTGGCGCTGCGCGTGCACGCCGTGGCGCCGAAAGCCGGACAAGGGCGGCTGATCGTCGCCAACCATGTTTCCTGGCTCGATATTTTCGTCATCAACGCGGTTTGCCCGGCCGCCTTCATCGCCAAGGCCGAAGTCCGCCGCTGGCCACTGATCGGTTATCTGGCGCAGCAGAACGAAACCGTTTTCCTGGAGCGCGGGAGCCGCGGTCACGCACGCCAGGTGAGTCGCGAAATCGCCGCCCTGCTCGCCGCCGGAGTCGACGTTGCCCTGTTCCCGGAAGGAAAAACTAGCACCGGGACACACCTGCTGCATTTTCACGCCGCCCTGCTACAGGCAGCCATCGACACGCGGCGCCCGCTCCAGCCCGTGGCCATTTGCTATTGCGCGCCATCGGGACGCCTCAGCACGGCGCCATCGTTTGCCGGCAAAACCAGCCTGCCCCGCTCCTTGCTGCGCATTCTCGCCTGCCCCTCGCTCAGCGCACACCTCGTTGCGGCGCCGGGTATCGAAACTCACGCCACAGCAGACCGGCGCGCCCTGGCCGAGCAGGCGCGGCAGGCCATTGGCGCCCGTCTGGCTAAGTGGCCTGGATTTCGTCCGGCGCACAATCGACCTGAAAGAGCGCCCGGTCCTCCAGACGAATCGCCGTCAGCGAACGCCCCCATAGACAGCCCGAATCGATCGCCAGCAGATTGGGCATGATTTTCACCCCCAGCGCCGACCAGTGCCCGGTAATCAGCACCGTATCGGCACTGCGCCGTCCCGGCACCTCGAACCAGGGCAAATAGCCGGACGGTGCATCGACCACTTCGCCTTTGGTGCTGAAGTCCATCACTCCCGTGGCGGAACAAAAGCGCATGCGCGTCATGGCATTGACGATCACGCGCAAGCGCGCCCAGCCCTGCAACCGGTCGTCCCACGCGGCCGGCTCGCTGCCCCACAAATGCGCCATGAATTCGCGCCAGTTCTCGCCGCGCAGCACCGTTTCCACTTCAGCAGCCAGCGCACGTGCCAGGATCGCGTCCCATTGCGGCAACAGTCCGGCATGCACCAGACAGTACCCCCCCTCGACATGGCACAGCGCCTGCTGCCGCAGCCAGTGCAGCAACTCCGCCTGGTCTGGGGCCTGCAGGATTTCGTCGAAACGATCGCCGCGGCTCTTCCTGCCGTGGCCTTGCGCAACGACGAGCAGCGCCAGATCGTGATTGCCGAGAACGGTCGTTGCCGAAGCGCCCAGCGCGCGCACAAAGCGCAGGGTTTCCACCGAGCGCGGGCCGCGATTGACGAGATCGCCGACCAGCCACAGACGATCCTGCGCCGGATCGAAAGCGCAGTGGTCAAGCAGGCGCCGAAAGGAGTCGTAACACCCCTGGATATCGCCGATTGCATACGTTGCCAAGAAACTCTTCCCCTCTTTGCCCGCCCGCCATCAGCGCGCGTCGGTCTCGCTCATCGAGCGGCATTGCCAGTTCCAGGCATCGCGGCACATGGCCTCGAGTCCGCGCTGCGCCGTCCACCCCAGCAGGCGCAGCGCCAGCGACGCATCGGCATAGCACGCGGCCACGTCGCCCTGGCGGCGCCCCTCCAACTGATAGGGGATGGGACGGCCACAGGCCTTTTCGAAGGCCTGCACCATATCGAGTACCGAATAGCCACAGCCGGTTCCCAAATTGACGGTCAGCACCCCCGCTTCGCGGCGCAGATAGTCAAGCGCCGCCACATGACCTTCGGCCAGATCCATGACGTGAATGTAATCGCGCACGCCGGTTCCATCGGGCGTCGGATAATCACTGCCGAAGACATGAACCTGTTCGCGCAGACCGCAGGCCACCTGCGCCACATACGGCAGCAGATTGTTCGGCGTTCCACTCGGCGCCTCGCCGATAAGTCCGCTCTCGTGCGCCCCGACCGGATTGAAATAACGTAGCCGGGCAATGCGCCAGCGGGCGTCGGCACGTGCCAGATCGGCCAGAATATCCTCGATCATCAGCTTACTGGCACCATAGGGATTGGTCGCCGAACGCGGGAAATCCTCGCAAATCGGCAGGCACGCCGGGTCGCCATAAACGGTGGCCGAGGAACTGAAAATCAGACAGCGGACATCCGCCTCATCGAGCGCCGTGCACAGCGCCAGGGCACTGCCGATATTGCAATCGTAATAGCGCAAAGCCTGCGCCACCGACTCCCCGACCGCTTTCAGTCCGGCGAAATGAATGGCCGCGTCGAAACGCCGGGCGCCGAGGACACGGCGCAATAGCGCCTTGTCGCGCACATCGCCTTCGGCCAGATGCGGCCGGAGGCCGCTGATGCGGGCAATGCGGTCGAGAACGCCGGGGTGACTGTTGCAGAAATTATCGACGACGGTCACTTCATGCCCGGCCGCCATCAGCGCCACGCAGGTATGCGAACCGATATAACCGGCTCCGCCGGTCACCAGGACATGCATTGCCTCTCTCCTTGAATCTTCAGACCCCGGCCAGCCATCGAAATCAACCCGGCTGGTGCACGCATGCCGCACCGCGATCGATGGCGTCGCCTTCTTCGTCTTCCGTTTCCTGCTCTAGGAAGACCCAATCGACGATCTCGCCGCTCGGCACATAGCCGGAGACCAGTTGTTCGAGCAGACGGCGAATCACCCCGATATCGTTGGCGCTCAGCGCCAGATCGAGTGCCGCGAGTTTTTCCTGCAGAACCGACTGCGCTAGGAAATCCTCATGCGCTTTCATGATGCGCGGGTGCAGCGTCGGCTGCGGATTGCCGCCGATCAACAGTTCCTCGTACAGTTTTTCGCCCGGACGCAGGCCGGTAATTTCGATTTCGATATCGCCGTCCGGATGATCTTCGTCTTTCAGGGTCAGCCCCGACAATTCGATCATGCGCAGCGCCAGATCGCGGATCTTCACCGGCTGCCCCATATCCAGCACGAACACGTCGCCGCCCCTGGCCATGGCTCCAGCCTGGATGACGAGTTGCGCCGCCTCCGGGATGCTCATGAAATAGCGCGTCATTTCCGGATCGGTCAGGGTCAGCGGACCGCCCTCACGCATCTGCCGCCGGAACATCGGCACGACCGAACCGGAAGAGCCCAGTACATTGCCGAAACGCACCATGGAAAAAACGGTTTCCGGGGCGGTGGCGGCAAACGCCTGCAAAATCATTTCCGCCAGGCGCTTACTCGCCCCCATGATGTTCGTCGGCCGCACCGCCTTGTCGGTGCTGATCAGCACGAAACTGGCCACCCCCTGCTCCAGCGCCGCCCGCGCAAGCGTCCAGGTTCCCCAGACGTTGTTCCGCAGGCCCTCGGCCGGATTGTGCTCGACGAGCGGCACATGCTTGTACGCCGCGGCGTGATACACCGTATGCGGATGCCAGGCCGCCATGATCTCGCGCATGCGTTCGGCATCGCGCACCGAAGCCAGCAGCGGAACCAGTCTGACGTCCGCAGACGCACAGCGGGACTGCAGTTCCTGATGGATCTCGTACAAGGCAAACTCGCTCTGCTCGACCAGCAGCAAGCTGACCGGCTCAAGACGCACGATCTGCCGGCACAATTCGCTGCCGATCGAGCCGCCGGCGCCGGTCACCAGCACCACCTTGCCGCTCACGTTCTTGCCGAGCAGCAAATGATTGGGCGGCACCGGTTCGCGCCCGAGCAGGTCGTCGATATCGAGTTCGCGCAGGTCGGCAATGCCGACCTTGCCCTGCGCCAGTTCGGTCACTCCGGGCAGGGTGCGCACCGCCACTTTGGAATGCCGCATCTCATCGATGATCTCGTTGCGCCGCTTGCGCCCCATCGACGGGACGGCGAGCAGTACCGTACCAATATTCAGCGCCTCGACCAGTCCTGGCAGATCGTCCGGACTGTAGATGCGCAGCCCGTTCAGATCGTGCCCGTGCAGACGGTCATCGTCGTCGATGAACCCTGCCACGCGCATTTCACTGCTGTTGGCCATCGCCGCCGCCAGCTGCCGACCGGCCGAGCCGGCACCGTAAATCAGTACCTTGGGGCGAGAGGCTTGCCGCAGATGGTTACGGTACTCGCCGCCGAGCCAGAAGCGCACCAGGGCACGCGAAGCACCAACACCGAACAGCAGCAACATCGGCTGGATCAGGCCAATGGTGCGCGGCACGCCGCGCAAGCCGAGGGTCATGATGGTCGTGCCGTACAACAGGGCATAGACCGCCATGGTACGGGTCACCGTCATCAGTGCCACCCATCCCGAATAGCGGAAGATGGCGCGATAGAACCCATTGACCACGAACAGCGGCAAGGCCAGCAGCAGCGAAACCGCAACAGCAATCAGCGGTTGAAAAAGCGGGTGCCCGAGGAGTGGAACCCAGTCGCCCAGGCGCAGGTAATAAGCCAGCCAGACCGTCAGGACGCACAGGCTGGCATCAACGGCCAGCACCACCGCGCGTTTGGCAAGGCGCGGCATGGACAAAACACGAACGGCGACTTTTTTTAGCGGCATATCCCCATCCTGGGCATCAACTTAGCGAAAAGCCTCGAATCCCGGCGCTGCCAAGGCAAGGCCCTGTCCGTCCTTGACCGACACCAGCGGCGTCTGCCCGCACAGCGGCCAGTCGATGGCCAGCGACGCATCATCCCAGCGAAGGCAGCGTTCGCATTCGGGGGCGTAGTAATCGGTGGTCTTGTACAGGAACTCGGCCGTCGCACTGAGTACCAGGAAGCCATGCGCGAATCCCGGCGGGATCCACAGCTGGCGCTTGTTTTCCGCCGACAGGATCTGCCCGACCCATTTTCCGTAGCTCGGCAAACGCGCGCGCAGATCGACGGCGACATCGAACACTTCGCCGACAACGGCGCGCACCAGTTTCCCCTGGGCTTTCGGCGACAGCTGGTAATGCAGCCCGCGCAACACACCGCGCATGCTCCGCGAGTGATTGTCCTGAAGGAAATTCACATCGAGTCCGGTTGCAGCACGAAAGGCCTGTGCATTGAAACTTTCGTAGAAAAACCCGCGCGCATCGGCAAAGACCTCCGGTTCGAGCAACAGCACATCGGCGATGGCCAGCGGCGTCACTTTCATGCAAACACCTTGTCGTGCAGCAAGCCGCTCAGATACTGGCCATAGCCCGACTTGCCAAGAAGCTGCGCCAGTTTTTCCAGCTGCGCGTCGTCGACCCAGCCACTGCGCCAGGCAATCTCTTCCGGACAGGCGACTTTCAACCCTTGCCGGTTCTCCAGCGTATGGATGAACTGGCTCGCCTCAAGCATCGACTCGTGCGTCCCGGTATCGAGCCAGGCGTAACCACGCCCCATAGTCTGGACATTGAGCTGGCCGCGCTCCAGATACAGGCGGTTGAGATCGGTGATTTCCAGCTCGCCACGCGCCGAGGGCTTGACGGCCTTGGCCAGTTCCACCACCTGCTCGTCGTAGAAATACAGTCCGGTAACGGCATAGCGCGACTTCGGCGCGACCGGCTTTTCTTCGAGACTGACCGCCTGCCCCCGGGCATCGAACTCGACGACGCCGTAGCGCTCCGGATCGTTCACCGCATAGGCAAAGACGGTCGCGCCCTCGGTCCTGATTGTCGCTTCCTGCAGCAGACGGGCAAAATCATGGCCGTAGAAAATATTGTCGCCAAGGACCAGCGCCGAGGGATCGCCGCCAACAAACGTCTCGCCGATCAGAAACGCCTGCGCCAGCCCATCGGGCGAGGGTTGCACGGCGTAACTCAAATGGATGCCCCACTGCGACCCGTCGCCGAGCAGCTGCGCGAAGCGTGGCGTATCCTGCGGCGTCGAGATAACCAGGATGTCACGGATACCGGCCAGCAGCAGGGTGCTGAGCGGGTAGTAAATCATCGGCTTGTCGAAAATCGGCAACAGCTGCTTGGAAACCACCTGCGTTGCCGGATAGAGCCGCGTACCGGAGCCGCCGGCGAGGATGATGCCTTTACGTGGTCTTGCTGACATGAATCCATTCTCCTTGAAAATCAGATCTTCGGGGAAAAAGCGCCCTCGCTTCAGGTGACGAGAATCTCGTCGAGCATGCGTTCGACCCCCTCGCGCCAGTCGGCAAGATGCACCCCGAACGCAGCCTGCAGTTTTTCAGTGGCCAGGCGCGAATTGCACGGCCGGCATGCCGGTAGCGGATAGGCACTGCCCGGAATCGGCAGCACATCGTCCGGTCCGGCACGCAACGCCACACCTTTCTCCCGCGCACGAGCAATGACGTGCCGGGCAAAACCGTGCCAGCTCGTCTCGCCCGCTGCCGTCAGATGATACAAACCGGCCAGGCCCGGCTGGCAAAGCACGGCGCGCACGGCCAGAGCCGTCACATCGGCGAGCAGTTCGGCCCCCGTCGGCGCGCCAATCTGGTCCGCGACAACACGCAGCTGATCGCGCTCTTTGGCCAGGCGCAGCATGGTGCGCACGAAATTCCCCCCACGTGCGGCATAGACCCAGCTCGTGCGCAGGATGAGGTGCCTTGCCGTGCAGGCCACGGCCCGTTCACCGTCGCGCTTGGTCCGGCCATAGACATTGAGCGGCGCCGGCGCATCATCTTCCCGCCACGGTCGACTGCCGCTGCCGTCGAAGACATAATCGGTCGAATAATGCACCAGCCAGGCGCCGCACTTCTGCGCCTCGTCGGCCAGAACCGCGGGCGCCACGGCGTTGATTGCATGCGCCAGTTCGGGCTCCGCCTCCGCCTTGTCGACCGCCGTATAGGCCGCCGCGTTGACAATGAGAGCGGGCCGCACCTGGCGCACCGTCGTGGCAATTCCGTCGCAGTCGGTAAAATCACCGCACAGCCCGTCACGGCTGTCGCAATCAAGCGCCACCACCGGCCCGAGCGGCGCCAGGCTGCGCTGCAATTCCCACCCGACCTGACCGTTCTTGCCAAACAGCAGAATTTTCATTGACCGCGCCCGGTGTAGTTCTTTTCCACCCAGGCGCGATAGGCGCCGGACTGGACATTGCCCACCCAGCCCTGGTTTTCCAGATACCACTGCAGGGTCTTGCGGATGCCCGAAGCAAAGGTTTCCTGCGGACGCCAGCCAAGCTCGCGCTCGATCTTGCGCGCATCGATCGCATAACGCCGGTCGTGCCCCGGACGGTCGGTAACGTAGGTGATCTGCTCGCGATACGACTTGCCGTCGGCGCGCGGACGCAACTCGTCGAGCAGATCGCACAGGGTATGCACGATCTCCAGATTGGGTTTTTCGTTCCAGCCGCCGATGTTGTAGGTCTCCCCCAGACGACCCTGATCGAGAACCCGCCGGATCGCCGCGCAGTGGTCGCCAACGTACAGCCAGTCGCGGATTTGCTGGCCATCGCCATAAATGGGCAGCGGCCGCCCGGCCAGCGCATTAACGATCATCAGCGGAATCAGTTTTTCCGGAAACT
Organism: uncultured Propionivibrio sp.; assembly: GCA_964440925.1. Lineage (GTDB taxonomy): Bacteria > Pseudomonadota > Gammaproteobacteria > Burkholderiales > Rhodocyclaceae > Propionivibrio. The sequence goes on from CAYTWY010000022.1 coordinate 9,219, forward strand.
GGTAGGGGCCGTAATTGTTCGAACAGTTGGTGGTCAGCGCCGGCAGGCCGTAAGTATGGTGGTAGGCACGCACCAGATGGTCGGACGCCGCCTTGGATGCCGAATACGGACTGTTCGGCTCATAGCGGTTACTTTCGCTGAAAGCCGGATCGGACTTGCCAAGCGAACCGTAGACCTCGTCGGTCGACACGTGCAGGAAACGGAACGCCGTTCTCTCCCCGTCGTGCATGGCGCCGTAATACATGCGCACACTTTCAAGCAGGCTGAAGGTACCAACGATGTTGGTCTGGATGAATTCGCCGGGGCCGTGGATCGAACGGTCGACGTGACTCTCGGCGGCAAAATTGATCACCGCGCGCGGCCGGTGCTTGAGCAGCAGGTCATCGACCAGCTCCTTGTCACCGATGTCGCCCTGAACGAAGACATGGCGCGAATCACCGCCGAGAGGAGAAAAATTCTCCGGGTTCCCGGCGTAAGTGAGCTTGTCCAGATTAAGCACCGGCTCGTCGCTTGCGCGCAACCAGTCGAGAATGAAATTAGCTCCGATGAAGCCTGCACCGCCGGTGACCAGAATCACATCGTGTCCTTTCGGGTTATGCGCGGGATTTGCCGATGCCCGCGACGCAATCTCTTATAATGCGGCTTTTCCAGTCCGCGCCTATTATTTTACCTGCCAATGCGCATCCTGTTGATCAAAACCTCGTCACTGGGCGATGTCATCCATAACCTGCCGGTAGTCAGCGACCTGCGCCGCAGTTTTCCCGAGGCACACATCGACTGGTGCGTCGAGGAAGCCTTTGCCGACATCCCGCGCCTGCATCCGGAAATCGATACGGTGATTCCGGTAGCCTTGCGCCGTTGGCGCAAGGCGCTCAGACAACGCGCCACCTGGCGGGAAATCGGCGCCTTCCGGAAAGCCATCGGAGAGCACAGTTACGACGCCGTGCTCGACACCCAGGGCCTCGTCAAAAGTGCGCTGATCGCCACCCAGGCGCACGGCCGACGCTACGGCTATGCCGCCGAGGTCGCCCGCGAAGCGCTGGCCGCGCGTTTTTATCACGCCACCTTCGTCATCCCGCGCAACGCCCATGCCGTCGAACGCAACCGCTGGCTGGCTGCCGCCGCTTTCGACTACGCAGTGGATCTGCCGCTCGACTTCGGCATCGCCGCTCCCGCACTGACGCTGCCCTGGCTGCCAGACGGCCGATACGCCGTCCTGCTCACCGCGACGAGCCGCGACGACAAGCTGTGGGACGAAGTGCACTGGATCGCCATCGCACAGGCGCTGAAAGAGCGTGCGCTCACCCCCATCCTGCCCTCGGGCAATACCATCGAACGCGAACGCGCACAGCGCATCGCCGACGCCGTCCCTGGCGCCAGCCTCGCCCCGCCGTCCACCCTGCGCCAGCTGGCCACCTTGCTCGGCACGGCGACATTGGCCATCGGCGTCGACACCGGCCTCGTGCACCTGGCCACGGCGCTCGGCGTCCCGACCATCGCCCTGTACGTCAGCACCGATCCGACGCTCACTGGCGTCTACGGCAGCGGATTTTTCCGCAATCTCGGCGCCTGCGGCCACCCGCCCGCCGTCGCCGAAGTGCTCGCCTGCTGCGAACAGGCGCTGCGCTGATGGCCCGACGTCTCTATTCCGCTCTGTTCTATCTGGCGCAACCGTTCATCTGGCTGCGCCTGTTGTGGCGATCGCGCCAACAACCCGAATACCTGCACCACCTGGGTGAACGCTACGGGTTCTATCGACAGCCGCACAATGCGCCGCTGCTCTGGCTGCATGTCGTTTCGCTGGGAGAAACGCGCGCCGCCGAGCCGCTGATCAAGGCCTTGCTCGACGCCTACCCGGCGCATACCCTACTGCTCACGCACATGACCCCCACCGGCCGCGCCTGCGGCGGCGAGATGATTGCCCGCTACGGCGCCCGTCTGCAGCAGGCCTATCTGCCATACGATCTGCCCGACGCCTGCGCCCGCTTCCTCGATCATTTCCAGCCCTGCATCGGCCTGCTCATGGAAACCGAACTGTGGCCCAACCTGATCGCGGCGGCTGCGCGGCGGCGCCTTCCCGTGGTACTGCTCAACGCCCGCCTCTCGGCGCGTTCGCAACGCGGCTACCTGCGCCTCATGTCACTGGCCCGCCCCACCGTGGCCGCACTCCGCGCCGTCGCCGCGCAAACGGCCGCCGACGCCCAGCGTCTGAAAACGCTCGGCGCACAGGATCTGCGCATTCTCGGCAACCTCAAGTTCGACGTTACCCCGTCGCCGGAAAAACTGCAGCTCGGTCAGCAATGGCGCCAGCAGCTCGGCGCCCGTCCGGTCTGGCTGGCCGCCAGCACCCGCGACGGCGAGGAAACGCTGATTCTCGACGCTTTTGCCCGCCAGCCGCACCGCGACCTGCTGCTCCTGCTGGTACCCCGCCATCCGCAACGTTTCGCCGAAGTCGCCGAACAGGTTGCACAACGCGGACTGTCGCTTGCCCGGCGCAGCAGCAACGTGCTGCCCGACGCCGGCATCCAGGTCTGGCTCGGCGACAGCATGGGCGAAATGCCGGCTTATTTTGCGCTCGCCGACGTGGCGCTGATCGGCGGCACCTTGCTGCCCTTCGGCGGACAAAACCTGATCGAAGCGGCCGCTTGCGGCTGTCCGGTACTCGTCGGACCGCATACCTACAATTTCGCACAGGCCACCGAGGATGCCCTCAATTGTGGCGCCGCGCGCCGGGTTGCCAATGCCGCCGAAGCGGTCACACAGGTGGCCGAACTGCTCACCAACGACGACGCCCGGAACGCCATGCGCGTTGCTGCAACGCGCTTCAGTCAGGGACACCGCGGCGCAACCGAACGCACGCTACGCCTGATCCGCGAACTTCTTGCCTAGCGGCCGTACGCCCTAGGTCAGGCCGCACCGGAAAACGGAAGAAAAAAGGGGAATGGCGGCGCCGCACACACCGCAGCGAGACTAAGGCAGCTCGAACAGCGGGTTGATCTGTTCCAGATCAGCCCCGCTCAAGGTGCCGACCGCCGCCTTGAGCTTCAACTGAGCCAGCAGGGTATCGAAGCGGGCCTTGGCCAGATTGCTCTGCGTCACATAGACCTGGTTC
>CAYTWY010000022.1:12340-22611 GCA_964440925.1 uncultured Propionivibrio sp.
GAGTTGGGTCTGGGCATTGAGCACGTCGATATTGATGCGCACGCCGACCTCGTACCCCAGCTTGTTCGATTCCAGGGCACTGCGGCTGGAAATCAGCGCCGCGCCCAAGGCACGCACCTGCGCCAGACCGTTGACCACGCCGAGGTAGGACTGGCGTGCGCTCTGCGCCGCGGTGCGGCGCGCCGCTTCCAGCGCGGCGTCCGCCGCACGGCGATTGGCCTGCGCCTCGCGCAACTTGGAATTGACAAGGCCGCCCTGGAAAATCGGGATATTGAGCTGCAAGCCGATATTGCGCACATTGCTTTCCATGCTCGCGCGCCCGCCGCTCGAAGGACTGGACGCCGAATCGCTCTTGCCGTAACTGGCCACCACATCGAGCGTCGGATAATGCCCGGCGCGCATGCGTTCGACTTCCTTCGCCGCCACTTCGGCCGCCGCCTGCTGCGCCTGCACGACGAAACTGTCCTTTTCCGCTGCCGCGACCCACGCGTCCATCTGCGCCGGCAACGGCGGTATCAACGCCGCCTCCGGCTTGAGCCGGTTCAGCTCCCCCGGATTCTTGCCAACGATCACCCGCAAAGCATAACGCTTCACTTCCAGATCGTTCTCGGCCGCAATTTCCTGCGCACTGGCCAGATCGTAACGCGACTGGGCTTCCTGCGAATCGGTGATGGTGGCGTTACCCACCTCGAAGTATTTTTTCGCCTGCTCCAGTTGCTGGGCAATCGCCCCCTTGTTGGCACGCACCGCCTTCAGGTTTTCCTGTGCATAGAGCACGTCGAAATACGCCTGTGCGACACGCAGGATCAACTCCTGCTGGGCCTGGGCGAAATTCGCCTCGGTCTGCACCACCTGCAGCTGCGACTGTCCGTACTGCACGAAATTCTGCCAGCGGAACAGGGGCTGGGTCAGGCTGACGTTATACGCATTGCTGTTGTAGTCACGCTGCGTCCGCTTTCCGCTGTCGGCTTCGTACTTGTTTTCGTTCCACGTCGTACTGACCGACGAATTGATGCTCGGCAGGAGCGCGGACAATCCCTGCGGCAGTTTTTCCCGTCCGGCATCGACATTCGCCCGTGCCGCAGCGTACTGCGCATCATTGCTCAACGCCTGGCGATACACCTGCAGGATATCCTCGGAGAATGCCGACGAAGCACAGAACAGTGCCCCGAGCAAAAAGGACAGACGGCTTGCCGGCGCTTGGATACGCATGAAAGAACCCTCGAAAGACCCCGACTTAAAAAACGAAACGATCACGCTGCGCCACGTGACGCAGCGGCGCGGCAACGGTTTCCAGAATGGCCACGGTATGAAAAACCTCCTCGCCGCTACGCGTGACCCGCTGCAACTGCATGACCGGCGCATCGCCGACCACACCGATCAGGCGCCCGCCAATCTTCAGCTGACGCAATAGTGCTGCGGGCAGAAAAGGCATCGAAGCGGAAAGCACGATGGCATCGTAAGGCGCCCTATCCGGCCAGCCCTGTGCGGCGTTGCCCGTTTCGACACAGACATTGGCGACACCGGCGCGCTGCAGGTTGTCGCGCGCCGTCTGCGCCAGAACCGGGTCAATCTCGACGCTGCACACGGACTGCGCCTGAGCCGCAAGCAGGGCAGCCATGTAGCCGCTGCCGGTCCCGATCTCCAACACGCAATCGGTCGGGCGCAAGGCCAGTTCCTGCAGCATGCGGGCCTCGATTTTCGGCGCCAGCAACGTTTGATCGGCCATCCCTGACGCATTGAGCGGCAACTCGACATCGGCAAACGCCAGTTCGCGCCAGGCGGGAGGAACAAAATCTTCCCGTTTCACGCGCGAAAGCAGTTCCAGCACCCGGGAATCGAGAACGTTCCAGGGACGAATCTGCTGCTGAATCATGTTGAAACGCGCTTTTTCCATATCCATCGTCAGCCCTGCCATATCATGTTTTCCCGCACGAGGGCATCCGCAAATGCCCCGCATCATCGATGCGCCGATTATACCCTAGCCCCGCGCCGTTCCCGCCTCGCCCGCGCCGACCCGATACCAGGCCGCGTACAGCGCTGGCAGGAAAAATACCGTCAGCGCCGTCGCCACGACCAGGCCACCCATGATGGCAACGGCCATCGGTCCCCAGAAAACGCTGCGCGTGAGCGGAATCATGGCCAGAATGGCCGCCGCCGCAGTCAGCATGATCGGGCGGAAGCGGCGCACGGTCGACTCCACGATAGCCTCCCGCAACGACTTGCCGGCTTTTTCGTCCTGCACGATCTGATCAACGAGAATCACCGAATTGCGCATGATCATCCCGGACAGGGCAATCACGCCAAGCGTGGCGACAAAGCCGAAAGGTACGCGGAAAACAAGGAGCGCCAGTGTCACACCGATGAGCCCGAGCGGCGCCGTAAGCAGGACAAGTACGGTACGTCCGACATCCTGCAGTTGCAGCATGAGCAGGGTAACGATCGCCATCAGCATCCAGGGAATGACCGCTTTCAGCGAGCCCTCGCCCTTCGCCGATTCCTCGGTCGATCCGCCAACCTCGACACGGAAGCCGGAAGGCAGTCTGGCGCGCACGGCATCGAGCTGCGGATCGATCTGCGCCGTAACCACCGGCGCCTGTACGTCATCTCGGATATCGGCGCGCACGGTAATCGTCGGCAGACGGTTACGCCGGCTGATCAGCCCATCTTCAAGCCCGTAGCGGATTTTCGCCACCTGCGCCAGCGGTACATAGCGGCCATTGGCCGTCCGGACATTGATCTCACCCAGGGCGGCCAGCCGGCGGCGTTCGTCGCCCTGCGCCCGCACCACCACATCGACCAGCTGATCGCCCTCACGCACCTGCGTCACACTCGCCCCGGACAAAACCAGCGCCAGCGCGTTGGACAGATCGAGCGAAGTGACGCCGAGGGCGCGCGCCCGATCCTGGTCGATTTCCAGGCGCACGGATTTGCTCATCTCGTTCCAGTCGAAGTTTACATCCCGCACATGCGTATTGGCGCGCATGACCTTCGCCACCTCTTCGGCAACGCGCCGTACCTGGCCGATATCATCGCCGGAGACGCGAAACTGCACGGGGAAACCGACCGGCGGCCCGTTTTCCAGGCGCAACACCCGCACCCGTGCATTGGCCAGGCCATCGCGCCAAGCGGCATTCTCTTCGGTCAGACTATCTTCCAGGCGTCGCTTCAAATCCTCGCGCGCCTCGATTCCATGCGTCACGATGACAAACTGGGCAAAGTTATCGTTGAACAGCTGCTGATCGAGCGGCAAATAAAAGCGCGGACTACCGTTGCCGATATAGCTGACGAAATGCCGTATCGATTTTTTCATTTCCGCATCGCCGAGCAGACGCTGCTCGATCCTGTGCGCCAATGCCTCGCTCGCCTTGAGCGAAGCGCCCTGCGGCAACCACACATCGACGAGCAGTTCCGGACGGCTGGAAGCGGGAAAGAACTGCTTCTGCACGCCGGCGGAGAAAGCCAGCAAGGACAGCACGAACGCCACGCCGGTAACACCGATCACCATCCAGCGCCGGCGCACGCAGTAATCGACGACACGGCGAACCTGCCGGTAAAAGGGCGTCGCATAGATATCCGCTCCATGCCGCTGCGCCTTGGCCAGCAGTTTTGCCGGATCGAGAAGGCGGTACCCCAGATAAGGGGTAAATACGACCGCCACGACCCAGGACACCAGCAAGGCGATCGTCACCACCGAGAAAATCGACGAGGCATATTCGCCGGCGCTGGAGCGGGCAAACCCGACCGGAGTGAAGCCGGCGGCGGTGATCAGGGTTCCGGTAAGCATCGGGAAAGCTGTCGACGTATAGGCATGGGTCGCCGCACGGAAACGATCCCAGCCCTGCTCCATTTTGACCACCATCATTTCCACGGCAATGATGGCATCATCAACGAGAAGGCCGAGAGCGATGATCAGCGCACCGAGCGAAACCCGCTGCAGATCGATGCCGAACAATTCCATCAACAGGAAACTGATGGCCAGCACCAGCGGAATCGACAGGGCGACAACGGTTCCCGTACGCAGCCCCAGGCTCATGAAGGACACCGCAAGAACGATGAGCACGGCTTCGCTGAGCGAAGACATGAACAGATCGACCGCCTGACGGACAACCTCCGGCTGATCGGCAACCACGTGAATATCAATGCCTTGCGGCAAATCCTGCTGCAGGCGGCTGATCTCGGCGCGCAGACGCCGACCCAGTCCGATCACGTCGCCGCCCTTGTTCATGGCCAGGGCAATGCCGATGGCCGGCTGGCCATTGACGCGCATCCGCGGTGCCGGCGGATCGACCAGTGCACGGCGAACCTGCGCAATATCACCAAGCCGGAAAAAGCGCCCGCCCGCCTGCACGCCAAGATTGCGCACACCCTCCAACGAATCCAGCCCGCCACTGACACGCAGCCGTACACGATCATTCGCCGTTTCGAAGAACCCGGCCGAAGCCACAGCATTTTGCCGCTGCAGGGCAGCGAAGACGATTTGCGGATCGACACCCAGAGCCGCCAGCCGGGCATGCGAAAGCTCGACGTAAATACGTTCGTCCTGGACACCGACCAGTTCCACCTTCTTGACGTCGGCCACCTGCCGTAATTCGCGCGCCAGCCGGTCCGCCTCGCGGCGCAGGCGGGGCAGATCGAAGCCATCGCCGGTCAGCGCGAAGATGTTGATAAAGGTGTCGCCAAACTCGTCATTGATGAACGGGCCCTGCATTCCGGCCGGGAAATTCTGCCGGATGTCGCCGATTTTCTTGCGCACCTGATACCAGCATTCCGGCACCTCCTTTTTCGGTGTGTAATCCTTGAGCACGACAAACACCAGCGATTCGCCCGCCTTCGAATTCGAACGCAGGACGTCGACATAAGGCACCTCCTGCAGTTTCTTCTCGATACGTTCGGTAATCTGCTGTTCGACTTCGTCCGCCGTGGCACCTGGCCACAGCGTACGCACCACCATCACCTTGAAAGTAAAATCCGGATCTTCGGCGCGCCCGAGCTTGAAATAGGACAACACGCCGCCGAGCATCAGCACGCAGATCAGATAGGCGACTAGCGTACGATGTTGGAGCGCCCAGGCGGAAAGATTGGGCATTTTCATGGCTGCACGGCCGTCGCGCTGTCGACGGCCCGGATTTTCTCCCCGGCATTGAGCTTATGCACGCCGGCAACGACGATGTGCTCCCCACGCGCAACACCGGCCGACAGGACGACGCCATCCTCGGCATAGGCGGCCACCTCAACAGAGCGCAGGGAAAGGCGCTGATCCGCGCCGACGACCCAGACCGCCGGTGCGCCATCGTGCTGGAAAATGGCTCCTGGCGGAACCTGCAGCCTGGCCTCCGACGCTTCCGTGCCGTTCGGGCAGAGTAGCCTGACTTGCGCCGACATGCCGAGCAGCAAGCGTTCGTCCGGCTTGGCCACGGACACGCGTGCCGCATAGGTTCGCGTCAGTGGGTCGGCACTCGCCGAAACCTCGCGCAGCATGCCGCGATATTCCGCCTGCGCGTCCGCCCACAAGGTAATTTCCGCCTGCCGGCAACGCCGCGCCTGCGCCACCTGCGCCTCGGGAATGAAAATCGCCACCTCCGGCGTATCCGTGCGCGCCACGCGCATCACCGTTTGCCCGGCGGAGACCACCTGTCCGATTTCGGCGGCGATGAGCTCGACCACCCCCGCCCTGTCGGCGCGTAATACCGTATAGGCACTCTGGTTGCGTGCCAGATCGGCCTGTGCCTGGGCATTCCTGTAGGCCGTCTCCTTGACGTCAAGCGCCGCCTGGCTGACGAAATTCTGCGCCCGCAGTTCGCGATAACGCCGTAATTCGGCACCGGCCAGATCCAGCTGCGCCTGCGCTGCTGCAACGGCAATCGCCGTATCGGACGGATCGAGGCGCGCCAGCGCCTGCCCGGCAGCAACCTGCTCACCCGCATCGACAAGCCGCGCCACGATCTTTCCCGAAATACGGAACGCCAGCGGCGTCTCATAGCGCGAACGCACCTCGCCAGCGTAGCGGGTCAGCGCCGCCCCGGCCGGCACACCGACCACCTGCGTCAACACCGGGCGCGATACCTCGGGCGAAGGCGGCACCTTGCCGCAAGCAAGCACAAGGAAGGGAGAAATCGCCACCGCCAGACGCCAGCGCCGGAATGCGTTCATTTTTTGCCTTTCCGCACACACAGACCATGGCGCAGCAACTCGATGTGCGTTTGCAGGAATTTTTCCACGTCGACTTTCTGGGCGCAGGTACACAGCGACGACTGCCACACGACAAGCATCAGCAAAGGCGAATAAATGACGTTGCACACGCTGTCGATGTCCTGCACGTGAAATTCGCCACTGTCGATGCCGCGCTGGAGAACCGACTCAATCAACGCCCGCCCGCGGACAATGACCTTGTCGTGATAGTACTGGGCCAGTTCGGGAAAATTGCGGGCCTCGGCAATGATCAGCTTCGGCACTCCCGCCAGCCGTGTTGCCCCGATCTGCTGCCACCAGGCGCGCAACAAACGGCACAGGAGATCCATCGAAGTGCCGTGGTAATCGGCCATCTGTTCCTCGGCAGCGGCGAGCAGCGGCACGATCGATTCCTCGATCACCGCCTTGAACAAGGCCTGCTTGCTGTCGAAGTACAGATAAAGGGTGCCTTTCGACACGCCGGCACGCGCCGCGACATCTTCGAGGCGGGTCGCGGCAAAGCCCCTGGCGACGAAAAGTTCCAGCGCTGCCGCCGTCAACTCGCCGGGACGCGCCGCTTTGCGCCGCTGGCGCGGGGGGCGCGCGACAGGAGAGTCACTGACCACCGGGCGTATTTGTTTCATGGTTGTCCGCAACTAATGACCTTGGGGTCACTAATGTAGCTTCACCCCCCGCTCTTGTCAATCGCGCCTCCCGACGCGGCGCATAGTAACGCGTAGCAGCCCCAGGCAGCGAGCATGCCGCAGACGAGCAGCGCCGCCATGGCCAGCGACAAGCTCAGCGGCGACCCCCAGACGGCCGGCGCAAGCACCCCGGCGAGCAGGGCATTGAAGACCGACTGCAGGAACATCTGGCTCGACGACGCCAGTCCCCGCTGCTCGGGAAAAGGGTCGAGCGCCTGCAGGGTAAGGCTCGGCAGAGTCAGCGACATCCCCAGGGTATAGAGCGGAATGGGCAGCACACTCCACGGCAACGCCGGTGGCAGCAACAGGTTGATGACAACGTTCAGCGTCGCGGCACAGGCCATGATTCCGTAACCGTAGGCGACGGTGCGCATCGGCGTCATTTTCCCGGCCAGCTTGCCGGACAGCCAGGCACCGCCGACCAGTCCGCACATCGCCGGGGCAAACAACCACAGGAAGCCGGTTTCGGCGACCCCGAGGTGGCGCATCAGGAATTCCGGCGCCGACATGACATAAAGGAAAAAACCGGCGAAGTTGCAGGAAGCGGCGGCACAGGCGAGAAGGAATACGGGAGAAGTCAGCACCTGTCCGTAGGCGCGTACCAGATAGCCCGGATGCAACGATTGCCGTCGCTCGCGTGGCAGCGTCTCGGGAAGCATCGCCCAGCATGCCAGGCAAAGCAGCGCCGCCATCAGCATCATGAAGGCAAACACGGCGCGCCAACCAAAAGCATATTGCAGACGCCCCCCGATGAGCGGCGCAATGACCGGGGCAATGGCAAAAACCATGGTGATATGCGACATCAGGCGCTGCGCCGCAGCGCCGTCGAACAGGTCGCGCACGACGGCCCGGCCGACGACGATGCCGGCGCCCGCCGTGACGCCCTGCAAGGCGCGCCAGAGCCACAACTGCTCGATGCGCGTGGCAAAGGCACACCCCAGCGAAGCCAGCGCAAAGAGCGCCAACGCCGACAGCACCACTTTCCGCCGTCCCATGGCATCGGAAATCGCTCCGTGCCACAACGACATGACGGCAAACAACAACATGTACGCCGTCAGGGTTTGCTGCACCTCCAGAGGGCTTGCGTGCAAGCTCGTGCCGATGGCATGAAACGAAGGCAGATAGGCATCAACCGAGAAGGGGCCGAGCGCGGCCAGAGCGGCCAGCAGCGCGACCATGCCGGACGACGACAAGATGGTTTTCGATTTCAAGATCAATCCCTGGCGAAACGCCGATATTGAATCGCTTCGGCGATATGCGCCGACGCAATGTTCTCGCTCTGCGCCAGATCGGCAATGCTGCGCGCCACGCGCAGGACGCGGTGATAGGCGCGCGCGGAAAGCCCCAGACGGGTCAGTGCCTGGCGCAGGAGTGCTGCCCCGGCAGCATCGTGCGAACAATGCCGGTCGATTTCCCTGCCCGACAGACAGGCGTTCGGTTTGCCCTGCCGCGCCATCTGGCGGGCGCGCGCGCCGATGACCCGCGCCCGCACCGTCGCCGACGCTTCTCCGTCGGGCGCCCTTTGCAAATCGTCGGCCATGATGGCCGGCACCTCGATCTGCAGGTCAATGCGGTCGAGCAAGGGGCCGGATAACTTGTGTCGATAGCGCGCCACCTGATCCGGCGTGCACCGGCACTTGCCGTGCGCTGCACCGAGAAATCCGCACGGACAGGGATTCATCGCCGCCACGAGTTGAAAGCGCGCCGGAAATTCGGCCTGCCGTGCGGCACGCGAGATGTGCACGCGGCCGCTTTCCAGCGGCTCGCGCAGGGCTTCGAGGACATGACGGTCGAATTCGGGCAACTCGTCGAGAAAGAGCACCCCCTGATGGGCCAGCGAAATCTCGCCCGGCCGCGGCACACTGCCGCCGCCGACCAGCGCTGCCGAAGACGCCGTATGGTGCGGCGAACGGAAAGGCAGGCGGGCGAAATCTTCCGCAACGAACTGTCCGGCCAGAGAGAGCACCGCCGCCGACTCCAGCGCCGCCGCGCGCGTCATTGGCGGCAGCAATCCGGGCAGCCGTCCGGCAAGCATCGACTTGCCGGCTCCCGGCGGCCCGGCCATCAGCAGCGAATGCGCTCCGGCAGCCGCAATCTCGAGCGCCCGCTTGGCCTGCGCCTGCCCACGCACATCGGCAAGATCGGGATAGCGGACAACATCCGCGCCTTCTGCCGGCGGAGAGCACTCGGGCAGGCCGTTCTGCCCCGTCAGGTGCGCGCAGACCTCGAGCAGGGACCGGCTCGCCAGAATGGGCGCTGTGCCGGCCAGTGCCGCTTCGCGGGCGCTGGCCTCGGGCAGGACAAAGCAGCGCCCGAGATCTCCCGCCGCCAGCACCATGGCCAGCGCGCCGCGAACCGGGCGAAGCGCTCCGGACAGCGACAGCTCGCCGGCAAATTCGTGTGTGGCCAGCGCTGCGGCCGGAAGCTGGCCGGAAGCGACAAGGATGCCGAGTGCAATGGGCAGATCGAAACGCCCTGATTCCTTGGGCAGATCGGCGGGCGCCAGATTGACGGTGATGCGCCGGGCGGGAAACTCGAAGCCCGAATTCTGCAGCGCAGCACGTACCCGGTCGCGCGCTTCCTTGACCTCGGTTTCGGGCAGGCCCACCAGAGTCACACTCGGCAGCCCCCCGGCCAGATGCACTTCGACGGCGACTTCCGGAGCGGAAAGCCCGTCCAGCGCACGGCTATGAACAATGGCCAGGGACATGACAAAAGCACAAGGAAAGAAACGGGCGCCTGCGACAGCCGCGCACGGCGTTCAGTCGACGCCGGCGCCGGCGTCGCTGCCGTTACCGTTTTCCAGGCGCATCACGCGCTCTTCCAGCGCCTTGAGTTTTTCCCGCGTGCGCTGCAAGACCTGCGCCTGAATATCGAATTCCTCGCGGCTAACCAGATCGAGTCTGGCAAAAAATCCGGAAAGCAGTGCCCGGACATTCTTCTCGAGATCGGCCGCCGGACTAGCGGCCAGGATGGCACTCAGACGAGCACCGAGTTCCTCAAAAATTTTGGGCTCGGACATGGCGGCCTCTCTCCTGCAGGGCAGGTTCTCAGGGCGTTCAGTCTATCACAACCGGGCGCTGCCGCCGCCCGGCCCCGAGATGGTGCGACGGCGATTTGTCCCTGCTTGCGGCCGGTGCGCAATTTTCACTCCGGCCCCACCAATAAACAGCAACGCATTGTTTATTAAGGACTAATAAACATGGCACAACAAATGCTAGAGGGTATGCGGAAGCTTTCCGTTCCATTGACACTAACTGTTTCACCGTTCGAGGAGTTATCGCAATGAAGAAAACCGTTCTCGCAGCACTTCTGGCCACGCTCTCCAGCGCCCCGGTTCTGGCGCAGACCCCGGAGCCGGAAGCCGCTCCGGCCGCCGCCCTGACCGGCAACATC
>CAYTWY010000023.1:0-22310 GCA_964440925.1 uncultured Propionivibrio sp.
ATCGTCATGGTCGGACTGATCATTGCCTGCCCGCAACTCGTCACTTTCGGCCTCGACAAGCAAGCCAAGGTCGATCTGGACTCCATCCACTATGAAGCGCCGTCCTACGACTACTCAACCGATCTCTACGCCCCGCCGGTGAAATCGGGGGCGGGCAGGTAAGCGGCTGGACACGAAAGAAAGGGCGCGTCTGGATTATGGGAGGGAGATCATGCCTTTTAAATGTATTCGGCACGTGATAATTGAGCTGAGATAGTGCGATGCGGTAGCATAAGTGGATCGTTTCGAGAGGGCAGAGATCGGCCAATAGCGGACGTAGCGACAGTCAAACGTCTTCAGACCGGTAACTGATCCTTAAGCCGCCATCAATTTCTTCAGTCGTCAGTCTCTTGGTCGGCCAAAGCCGTCATTGGGCCACCGACCAGAGTAGGGCGGCAATGTGCTGGTCAACAGACGTTCAGCCGAAAATCAAGCTGAATGAGGCTGCACCGGTTTTCGTACCAGTCTTAACTGGAAATTTCCGGCGCCGAGCGGGACTGGCCGCTATGCTGAACTTCGTGACCTACTGATGGATCACTTCACACGCATCGACCAGAGCGGGCAGCAGCCCTACGCTGAAGATGCGGCAAATACCCTGTTCCGACCGCCGAGCTTCGCTTCGTAGAGCGCCATATCGGCTGCCGCGACGAGGGCTTCTGGGCTACTCTCGCCATCGGGATGCATGACGGCGATGCCGAAGCTCAGCGTCACATAATTGGCGGTCGGCGAATCGTCATGGGGTATGCCCAGCGCGGCGACGGCGGCGCGCAGTTCCTCGGCTTTATTCTGTCCTGCGGGGTGGTCGCATTCGGGCATCAGGCAGACGAACTCCTCGCCGCCGTAGCGTGCCACCAAGTCATGCGCGCGCTTGAGGCCGGCCTTGAGGGTGGCGGCAACTTTTTGCAAGCAGGCGTCACCGGTCTGGTGGCCGTAATGGTCGTTGTAGCGCTTGAAATGGTCGATGTCGATCATCAATAGCGTCAGTGGGGCGTTACTACGCCGACAACGACGCCATTCGATCTGCAAGGCTTCGTCGAAGCGGCGGCGGTTCGCGACGCCGGTCAGTCCGTCCACGAAGACCAGCGAGCGCAGCAGATCAGCCTGCACCTTGAGCGTGAGATGGGTCTTGACGCGAGCGCGCACCACGGTCGGATTGACCGGTTTGGCGATGAAATCGACGCCCCCCGCCTCCAACGCACCGGTCTCGTCGGCCGGTTCGGAGCAGGCCGTAACAAAAATCACCGGAATGTTCGCGAGGGTCGGGTCGGCCTTGAGGCGGCGGCAGACCTCGATGCCGTCCATGCCGGGCATCACCACGTCGAGAAGAATCAGGTCGGGCGGTGGGTTGTCGCGGCAAAAGGCATGCGCCTGTTCTCCGCCCGTGGCCATGAACACCTCGTGATCGGCGTGGAAGATCTGGTAGAGCGTCTGGATGTTGATCGGTTGGTCGTCGACGACCAGCAGTCGTGGACGCTCCGGCAGCGTCGCCAGCGCGCGAAACTCCGGCGGGAGGTTGTAGGCGGGCATCATTGTGACAGTATCCCTTTCAGGTTGGCCGCTTTCTCGCGCGCGGCAGCGAAATCGAGCTTGAACAACGCTTCGTCGAGGGCCGTCAGGCTCTCGGCAAGCGCATCGCCCGCCTCGCGCTTGATGGTGATGAAGACATCAAGCGCACGCATGTTGTTCTCGGCGAGCAAGGCATCCAGTTCGTCGAGATGTTCGAGCATTCGCTCCGTGTCGGCCGGCGCGCCGCCGGTGGCGCCCGGCGGGTCGAGCGCATCGGCGGCGGCGCGCAGGACGGCAGCACCCGCATCGAGCTCGCTATCGAGTCGCGCGAGGCGTTCCGCGTCGTCGTTGACGGCAGCACCGTCCGCCTTGAAAGCGGCTTCCACTTCAGCGGCCTGCCGCGCCAACGCCAGCGCGCCCAGCGTCGCCGCCAGCCCCTTGAGCGTGTGCATTTCGCGCGCGGCGGCAGCGCGGTCGCCCTGCTGGAGCGCGGCTTTTGCGGCCGCAACGATGGTGGCGCGATCCTGCCCGAAGCGCCGGGTGAGGCTGGCGAACAGGGTGCGATTGCCGTCGAGACGGGCAAGCGCGACGGCCAAATCGAAGCCTTCCGGCTGGGGCGGCAGTTCGGGCAACGGCACCGACAGGACAGTATCCGCCCCCGCTGTCACGCCACGGCAATGGCGCAGCAGCAGGGCGATCAACTCGCCGCTGTCGATGGGCTTGCCGATGTGATCGGACATGCCGGCGGCGAGACAGGCCGCACGATCGGCCGGCAGTGCATTGGCGGTCATCGCGATGATCGGTGTGGCGACCCCCATATCCTCGCGCAGCACCCGCGTTGCCGCATAACCGTCCATGCCTGGCATCTGGATGTCCATCAGGATGGCGTCGTAGGGTGTTGGTGTGTATCGGACGCGCTCGATGCTCTGCCTGCCATCGCTGGCAACCTCAATCTCGGCCCCGGCGTGGGTGAGAAGTTCGCGTGCCACCTGCTGGTTGAGCGTGTTGTCTTCGACGACGAGGATGCGCAGGCCGGCAAGTGGCTGGCCGGCCGTGAGCCGCGACGCGACGTGACGATCCACCGTCACCGATGCACCACGCGTGGCCTGCGCCACGGCGTCGAACAGCATCGATGGCGTGACCGGTTTGACGAGAAAACCGTCGAGCGGATTCAGTTCCTCGCCGAGCCGTTCGGCGACCAGTTCGCGACCGTGGGCGGTGATCATCAGGATGGCCGGCAGGCGCCCTGTGTGGCGGGCGCGGATGTGCTGGATGGTTTCCCAGCCGTCCATGCCGGGCATGATCCAGTCTACGCAAAGAATTTCGAAGGAGTGGCCAGCGGCGGTCGCCGCTTCCAGACGCTCGATGGCCTCCGCACCGCCCGACGCCGTTTCAGCCTCCCAGCCGAAGGAGGCGACCATGGCGGCGAGCACCTCGCGGGCGGTGGCGTTGTCATCCACGATCAGCACGCGCAGGGAAGACTGACTGACATTTTCCGCCGCGGCCGCGCGTTCGAGCACGCGAGTTTCCGCATCGCGGCGGAATTCGACGGCGAAATGGAAACGGCTGCCCTCGCCGGGCGCGCTCTCTACGGCCAGTTCATCGCCCATCAGGCGCACCAGCCGCCGGCTGATCGCCAGCCCCAGGCCGGTGCCGCCGAAGCGCCGCGTGGTCGAGGCTTCCGCCTGCGTGAAGCCGTCGAATATGGCGGCGAGGCGGTCGGCGGCGATGCCGATGCCGGTGTCGCGCACCGAGAATTCGATGCGCACCGTGTCCGGCGTGGCTTCCAGCATCTTGAGCGCGATCACCACCTCGCCGCGCTCGGTGAACTTGATGGCGTTGCCGGCCAGGTTCAGCAGCACCTGTTGCAGGCGCAGACCGTCGCCGCGCAGGGCGCGCGGCACCTCGGGGTCGAGCTGGAATAGTACCTCGACCTCCTTGCGCTGCAAGGCGGATGAGAGCACGACGGAAAGGTTGCGCAGCAGTTCGTCGAGGCGGAACGGCGCGTCGTCCAGCTCCAGCTTGCCGGACTCGACCTTGGAGAAGTCGAGGATGTCGTTGAGGATGCCCAGCAGCGAACGGGCCGCCCCCTCGGCCTTGTGGACATAGTCGTGCTGGCGCGCGTCCAGCCCGGTGAGCTCCAGCAGTTGCAGCAGGCCCAGCACGGCGTTCATCGGCGTGCGGATCTCGTGGCTCATGTTGGCGACGAATTCGCTCTTGGCGCGGCTGGCCGCCTCGGCTTCAACGCTGCGCTTTTCAAGCGCGGCGTTGGTAGCCTCCAGTTGCAATTGCGTCTGCTTGAGTTCCGTGATGTCCGACACCAGCACGAAGAAGCCGCGCACCCGGCCGTCGACCACGTCGGGAATGTAGTGCGCCCAAGTGTAGCCGGTGCTGCCGTCGGCCTTCGTGAGGGTACGCTCGAAATGCTGGCGCTCGCCGCCCAGCGCCGCACGCATGAAGGGCTCACTCTTCTTGAACAGCGTTTCACCCATGAGATCCTGGATGCGGATGCCGCGCATCTGTTCCGGCGTCTTGCCGAACCATTCCCGGTAGGCGATGTTGGCGAAGCCGCAGCGCAGGTCGGCATCCCAGTAGCCGACCATGCCCGGGATGATGTCGATCAGCGCACGCATGAAATGCTCGCTGTTTGCCAGCGCGGCGGCCGCCTGTTCACGTTCCGTCTCGGCGCGGAGGCGGCGGCGCTGGGTGAGCGCCAGGCCGGGCAGGCTCAACCCGGCGAGCAGGACGAACAAGCCGCCCACCATCCAGGCCTGGCGTCGCCAGGCACCATAGAGTGCGTCGATTTCGCGGCCGACGGCGACAACCAGAGGTTTGTTCATCGGCACGTCGGCCGGCGTGATGGTGTGCAGTGCCATCAGGCGATGCTCGCCGGTCGCCTCGACAATCCCTTCGAGCACCTCCGCTGGGCGACCGCTCGCCATGTAGCGCGAGAAGAAGGAGCCGGGTTGGGCGAGGTTCTTGCCGGACTGGCCGGGACGGTCCGGCTCCATGACGACCTGCAGGCCATCGCCATAGGCGATGGCTGCCCACATGTCCTGCCCGTAGAGTACGGCGCCCAGTTGGGCGCGCAGCTCGTCGGGGTCGAGCGTGGCCGAGACGATACCGGCGAAGCCGCCGTCGGGGGTGGCGATCACGCGTACCACGTTCATCGCCCAGACGCCGAGCGAAGTCTCGAAGGGCAGCGAGACGTAGAGCACATCGGGATTGGCTTGGGTCTGCGCCGTCTGGAAGTAGTTGCGCTGAGCAAAATTCTTGCCGAGTAGTTCGGAGCGACTTGCGGCGATGACATCGCCTTTGGCATCCAGGACTAGGAGGGTGCGCACGCTGAGCATGGCATCGCTGAAGGCTCGTAGCCGATGGCTGGCGTGGGCCATGCCGTCCTTTTCCTGCTGCCAGCCGGGCAGATCGGCGCGAATGCCGGTCAGTGTGCGGTCGATCACATGCAGGGTGCGACCGAGGCTCTTGTCGACCACGCTCGCCTGGGTGGCGAGCCGCCCCCGCTCCCGAGTCCCGATTTCTTCGTGCATCGCATTGAGGAAGTGGCCGACAATCAGCGCGACCAGCAGCAAGGCACCGCCGAGAAGCAGCCATTCGATAGCGTAGCGGGATAAGGGGACGGCACGATTTACTTTTGACATTTTTGGAGTATAGCGTGCTGCATTACTTAAGGGGTATCCATGCCACTCGTATGGGCTCCCAGCCAAAACATGTTGAGGGAGCAGAAGTCGGCGTTGGCACGGGACGGCGAAGCATTAGTCGGTCATGAGTTTTATTGTGGGCAATTTAGGTGACTGGCTGATGCTTTTGTTGCCCGTCAAAGAAGTTCCGATGGCTTGATTGGCAGTTCTAGGGTGGGAGTTTGTGTTCTGCCGAGTAGAAAGCTGACGTACGAGCCCTTTGCTGATGTGAGGCAGCTAACCAACAGTTTCCCGCCCGACAAGGACAGATCTGGCAACGGCGGCTATGGCCGAGCAGCCGACGAGGTCAGTTTTTAGCGAACGGCAGCTTGACGATTAGTAAGCTGCCAGAGCACATGAAACGTCATCAGTATGACGTGGGTCGAACCAAGACAAATAAGGTCACCACGCCTCCGAATGAAACCCGGAACGAAACAAAAAGGGAGCCTCAGCTCCCTTTTTAACGTCACGTCACCGCGAAATTCTCCCGCTTACGGTTTCTTCCCCGAGCCGACCTTGCTGAACATGAAGTTCGAGAACGAGCCTTCGGCGAGGCGGAACCATTCATTCTCCATATCGCGGAATCGGGCGTAGTCGGAATATATTTTCTTGAATTCCGGGTTCTTTTCCATCAACTCCGCGCACACCTCCTGTGTCGCCTGATACGCAGCTTCCATGACAACTGCTGCGCTACCACGCCGAGCCTGGCCGGTTCTCCGTCACCGAATAACGATGAGCCGAAGCCCGAGGCCAACAAAAAGCGCCCCGGTGAGGCTATCGAGAACCCAGCCAATTCGTGCGCTGGAATTCACCCATTGGCCGATCGACCCGGAGAAATAACCGAGCAGCGCGAAAATCACCGCCGCTTGAGCAACAAAGGTCACGCCGAGCCATGCCATCTGGGCACTCACGCGCCCTTCTCCCGACACGACAAACTGCGGCAGAAACGAGAGAAAGAACAGAATGACTTTCGGATTTATGGCGTTGGCTAAAACGCCGTCAATGAACAATCGGCCAAACGTTTGCCTGACCCCTCCGCCCCCCACGATGACCGAACAGCCGGATCTGCGGAAGGCATGAACACCGAGCCATACCAGATAGAGACCGCCGCAGACCCTGAGGGCGGTAAATGCCGTGGCCGAAGCAGCAATGAGCGCACTGACGCCGAGGACAGCAAGAAGAGTGTGGCTGAGGCAGCCACAGGCACAGCCCAATCCAAAGGCAACGGCGGGCATTCGACCCTTCGCCATGCCAAGGCTCAATACCATCATGTTGTCCGGGCCAGGAGAGATGGTAATCACGCATGCGGCGAGAAGAAAACTGAAAAACTGTTCGACGGATAGCATTTTCCACACCAAACGGACAAGCCTTACTAGTATAGCGAGCACACCAGATATCCATCTGTCTTCCCGCCATGCCGAAAACAAAAGGGAGTCTCAGCGCCCTTTCTCCTGTCATCCCACCGCGCCGCTAAATTCTCCCGTTTACGGTTTCCTGCCCGTACCCACCTTGCTGTACATGAAGTTCGAGAACGAGCCTTCGGCGAGGCGGAACCATTCGTTCTCCATGTCGCGGAATCGGGCGTAATCGCTATAGATTTTCCTGAACCCGGCGTTCCGGCCCATCAGTTCGGCATACACCTCCTGCGACGCCTGATAGGCGGCTTCCATCACGTCCTTCGGGAACTGGCGCAACTGCGTTCCCGAGGCGACCATGGCCTTCAGCGCCAGCGGGTTGCGCGCATCGTACTTGGCCAGCATGTCGATGTGCGCATCGGCGCAGGCCGCGTGCAGGATCGCCTGACACTCCCTGGGCAGCTTCTCCCAGTGCTTGAGGTTGACGTACAGCGAAACCTGCGGCCCGCCTTCCCACCAGCCCGGATAGTAGTAGTACTTGGCGACCTTGTTGAAACCGAGCTTCTGGTCGTCAAAGGGGCCGACCCATTCGGCCGCGTCAAGGGTGCCTTTTTCCAGCGCCGGGTAAATATCGGCGCCGGACAACTGCTGCGCCACCACGCCGAGTCTGGCCAGCACCGCGCCGGCCAGACCGGCGATGCGCATTTTCAGTCCCTTGAGGTCGGCCAGCGACTTGATCTCGCGCCGATACCAGCCGCCCATCTGGATGCCGGTATTGCCGCAGGGAATGTTGTAGATGTTCGATCTGGCGTAGAACTCGCGCAGCAGCGCGCCGCCGTTGCCATGACGCATCCAGGCGTCGGTTTGCCGGTTAGTCATGCCGAAGGGAATCGTCGTATCGATGCAATACGTCGGATCCTTGCCGTAGTAGTAATAGCCGCAGGTGTGGCCGCACTCGACCGTGCCGTCCTTCACCGCATCATGCACACCGGAGCCGGGCACCAGCTCGCCGGCGGCAAAGACCTGGATCTGGAATTTCCCGCCGCTCGCCTCGGCGACCCGTCTGGCGATGAATTCTCCGCCGCCGTAGATGGTATCAAGGCTCTTGGGAAAGCTCGACGCCATGCGCCACTTGATCACCGGCGCACTTTGCGCCAGCGCCGGCGCGCCGAGGGCGCCCACCGCAAGACCAACACCCGCCTGCTTGAGAAATGAACGTCGTTGCATGCTCGTCTCCGCATCGCACTGTTTGATGAGGCAACGATTATAGCCTCTCGCCCCGCATTACACGGGCATCGATTGACGCCCGCGCGCCGCGCCCCATACACTCGCGTTGCGCGCACCGAACCAAAGCGGATTCTGCCCGGGACGCCTCCGGCACCGGCTTACCGCACAACGACCGCAGGAGAAAGTTGTCATGCCCCTCAACCCGATCATCGCCCGCCTGGGACGCAAACTGCGCCTCGCCGTCATCGGCGGCGGCGAATCTTCCTTCATCGGCGCCATGCACCGGCATGCCGCCGCACTCGACAATCGCTACACCCTGGTTGCCGCGGCGCTCTCGTCAAATGCGGAAAAAAGCATCCAGGCCGGACGCGAGCTCGGCCTCTCGCCAGACCGCGCCTACGCCTCCGGGCAGGCACTCATCGCCGGCGAACAGGCGCAGCCGCAAGGTGCCGATGTCATCGCCATCATGACCCCCAACGACAGCCATTGTCCATTGGCCTGTGCCGCCCTGGCCGCCGGATTCGACGTCATCTGCGACAAGCCGATGACCAATACCGTGGAAGAAGCCGAACGCCTGCATGCAGCAGTACAGGCCAGCGGCCAGATCTTCTGCCTGACGCACAACTACACCGGCTACCCGATGGTGCGCCAGGCGCGCGCCATGATCGCGGCCGGAGAACTGGGCAGCGTCCGCATGGTGCAGGTCGAATGTGTGCAGGGCGGCAATGCCGACGCCGACGACATCGGGCGCACGCAAACCTGGCGTCACAACCCGGCGCGCGGCGGCCTCTCGCTGGTCATGGGCGACATCGGCACGCATGCGCACAACCTGCTGCGCTTCGTCACCGGACTGGAAGTCGCCGAAGTCGCCGCCGAAGTCGGCAGCATCATCCCCGGCCGGGTGGCGCACGACTATGCCGGCGCCATGCTACGGCTGGACAACGGCGCACGCGGCAGCTTCTGGGTGACGCAAGCCGCGGCAGGCGTGGAAAACTGCCTGCGCCTGCGCGTCTGCGGCGCGCTTGGCAGTCTCGAATGGGAACAGGAAACGCCGCAGGTGCTGATCTTCAAACCGCTGTCCGGCCCGGCACAGATCCGTACCCCGAACGGCCCCGGCACCCTGCCGCTGGCGGCGCGGTCCTCGCGCATCATCAAGGGGCATCCGGAGGGTTTTCCGGAAGCCTTTGCCAACCTGTATTCGGACGCCGCCGAAGCCATTGCCGCGCGCCGCAGCGGCTCCGTTCCCGACCCGCTGGCACTGCACTTTCCGAACGCCTCCGACGGACTGCTCGGCGTGCGCTTCGTCGCCGCCGTCGTCAAATCGAGTCAGGCCAACGGACGCTGGACCCGGCCGTAACCGCCCTTTGGTCACAAGGCTCCGCCCACCCGGAGGAGAGAGCAAGAGAACGGGGGTACAGGTCATAAAAATACGTTACGCGAAGAGACAACTGCCAGAAGCGAACCTATTTTCATTCCCGGCCCCTTTTTCTGGGATAATGGACTTGCTATGAGCATCCTCGCCAAAATCCTGCTCGCCTTCGTCCTGTGCTTTCTTCTGATGGCCGGCATTGATCTGTCATTGCTGTACAACAGTGTCCGTCAAAGCCATGCCGCCATCGAACAGCGCGAAATCGCGGCGCACATGGGGCGTCTTGAGCAAAGTTTCGAAGCCAGTGCCAGCGGCCTGAGAAACATCACCAACGACTGGTCGATATGGGACAGCATGTACCGCTACGCGCTCAAACCCGACCCGCGCTGGGCAAAGGAAAACGTCAATGCCAATGCACTGGAGCCGGCAGACATTTCGCTGATCATGATTTTTGCGCGCAACGGCCGTCTGTTATTGCACCATTCGACCCTCGACAAAAAGGAACAGCCCGAGTTCTCTTCATCGCACAGCAGCGCTTACCTCAACATCATCAACAAGCCGCCGCCCCGAACCCAATGCGGCATCATGCGCGTTACCAAAACGCCCCTGCTGGCCTGCTGGTCGGGCATATTGCCTGGCGATGGCAAAGGCGATCCGGTCGGCACGGTTTTCATGGGGCGTCAGCTTGACGCGGAAAGGCTGCAGAAACTGCGCGAGCAGATTCGCCTGCCGTTCGACTTGCTGACAGCGACGGAGCTTCCTGAAGAAGCAGCGGCATGGCCGCAGGCAACGGTACAAGGCATCCTCGGCAACAGTCAGTTCGCGTCGACGCACGACGACGACAAATACCGCCTGTATCTCCCGGTAAAAGACATTCTCGGCGAGAAAATCGGCACACTGACCCTCGACATCGAACGCCAGGTGCATAAGCAGGGCATCCATCTCTACCAGCAGGTGCGCCAGCAGGTGCTGTGGACCCTCGTGCTGTTGAGCATATTGCTGCCCACCGCCATGCACTTCATTTTTGTCCGCCGCCTGCGCAAACTCGCCGGCCAGCTCGACACGCTGGCCGGCAATGCCGACTGGAGGGAGCGCATCGCCATCCGCGGCAATGACGAGCTGGGGCTGGTCGTACGCAACGTCAATCGCCTGCTCGAACTGATCCAGTCGCAGATGGGCAACCTCAGCCACCTGAGCCTGACCGACGCACTCACCGGCCTGGCCAACCGGCGCGCCTTCGACGACAAACTGGCGCAGGAACTGGCACGCGCGCAGCGCAGCGAATCGTCGCTGGCTCTGCTGATGATCGACGTCGACCATTTCAAGCGCTACAACGACCACTACGGCCACCCGGCCGGCGACAAGGTGCTGAAAAGCCTCGGGCAAAGTCTGAAGGAAACGCTGCGTCACCCGCCGGACGTCGCGGCGCGCATCGGCGGCGAGGAATTTGCCGTACTGCTGCCGGAAACCGACGTTACCGGCGCCCTGATCACCGCCGAGCGCATCCGCCACAAGCTGTCCGCGCTCGCCATCGAACATGCCGATTCGCCGATTTCGCAAATAGTCACGGTCAGTATCGGCATCGCTCTCGCCGAGCACGACGAAGCGGAAAATTTCCTGCGCCGCGCCGACCAGGCGCTGTACATCGCCAAGAGAAACGGACGCAACCGGGTGTTCTGCGACGCCCCGGCCGGCGACATGCCCCAGGGCAAAGCGCCGTATTCCGGCCAGTAGCCGGAATACGGGGTCAGCTTCCCGCCACTTTCATCTGCTCGACGAGCAGCGAACCAACCTGACGCGAACCGCGTACCAGCACATCGTTGCCCACGGCGGCGAGGTGACGGAACATGTCACGCAAATTCCCGGCGATGGTGATTTCCTCGACGGGATAGGCAATTTCCCCGCCTTCGACCCAGAAACCGGCGGCGCCGCGCGAATAGTCGCCATTCACGTAATTGACCCCCTGCCCGAGCAGTTCGGTGATGAACAGCCCGCGCCCCATCTCGCGAAGCAGGCCGCGCAGGTCATGCGCCCCCGGATGCACGATCAGGTTATGGCTGCCGCCGGCATTGCCGGTCGTCTGCAACCCGAGTTTGCGCGCCGAATAGGCGCTCAGAAAATAGCCCTGCAGGATGCCGTCGACCACCACTTCGCGTTCCCGCGTTGCTACCCCGTCGTTGTCGAACATGCCGCTCCCCAGACCGCCGGGCAGATGCGGGCGCTCACTGATCCGCACACGAGGGGAGAATACCGGCTGCCCCAGGCTGTCCATCAGAAAGGAGGTTTTGCGATACAGGCTACCGCCGCTCGCGGCATGAACAAAATTGCCGATCAGGGAGGCGGCGAGCGGCGCTTCGAACAACACCGGAACCTTGCATGTTCTGATCTTGCGCGCCCCGAGACGGGAGAGCGCGCGGCGCGCCGCATAGTCGCCGATGGCCTCGGGCGAGGCCAGCTGACGCGCATCGCGCGCCGTCGAATACCAGTCGTCGCGCTGCATTCCATCGCCCCGCCCGGCAATCGGCGCACACGACAGATAATGGCGCGACGTCGGGTAGCCGCCCATGAAGCCCTGGCTGTTGGCCGAAACGAAGTGCCCCTCCTGCAGCGAAACGGAAGCCCCTTCGGAATTGCTGATCCGTTTACTGACGGCAAAGGCCGCCTGCTCACAGCGACGGGCCAGGACGATGGCGGCATCGACCGGCAGATCCCAGGGATGGTAGAGATCAAGGTCGGCAAAACCTTCCTGGCGCGTTGCCAGCCGTTCGGCCGGCGGCAGTCCGGCACAGGGATCGGCAGCAGTGAAACGGGCGATACTGAGCGCGGCGGACACCGTCTCGCGCAGCGCGACGGGCGAAAAATCGGAAGTGCTGGCATGCCCCTTGCGCTGCCCGAGATAGACCGTAACGCCGATGCCTTTGTCGCGGTTGTATTCGATGGTCTCGACCTCGCCGCAACGCACGCTGACCACCTGGCCGAAACCTTCCGACACATCCACCTCGCAATCGCTGGCGCCCAGCATCCGGGCATGATCGAGGACATCTCCGGCCAACTGCTGCAAGGTTTCCAGGGCGTGGCCGAAACGCGAAGCGGACGGGCGGGTAGCAGAAGAACGCGACATGGGATGCGCTAGCTCACATTGAAAGCCGCTATCATAGCAGTTCCCCACCGGTCATCCGCTCAGGCACGACCTTCCCTATACGACAGTTCCCGAATCAGACGCCCATGACTATCCACGAAGAAGACCAAGCCCCCCTCTCGAAAACCCGTCGCAAACAGGCCATGGAAGAATTGCAGGCGCTCGGTGAGGAACTGGTGGCGCTGCCCGCCGAGCGTCTGCGAAAAATCGACCTCCCGGAGGATCTGCGCGACGCCGTCCGCGAAGCGCAACGCATGCCCCGGCACGACGAAGCCAGACGCCGCCAGATGCAATACATCGGCAAACTGATGCGCGGCGTCGAAGCCGATCCGATCCGCGCTACGCTGGCGCAGGCGCGCGGCGAATCGGCCGGAGAGACGGCCCGCTTGCACCGCTGCGAGGACTGGCGCACAAGATTGCTCGCCGACGAAGCCGTACTGCATGAAATTGCCACCCGCTACCCAGGCGTCGACCTGCAGCATTTGCGTTCGCTACGCCGTTCGGCTCTCAAGGAAAAAACGCAGAACAAGCCGCCGCGCAGCTACCGCCTGATTTTCCAGCTCTTCCGGTCGCTGGAAGAAGATGCCGCGCAAGGCAGCGACGAAGGGGTCTTGCCAGAGGACTCCGCGGCGCCCGAGCATTGACCCCGAGAGCCACCGCGTCCCGACCCTAGTCGGCGGACAGGTAGCGATAGCGGCCGATTTCAAAGTTGTTGCCGGATTCTTCCAGCTCGATCGGCGTCAGCAAATGGCGCCGTCCCGCATGCAGGAATTCGACGCTCTCGCGCAGGTCGAAGGTCGCCACTGGCAGAACGATACGTGCCTCGCCCGGCAATTCGCCTTCGCGCAACCAGATGCCGGGGTTCGCCGTCGCTGCGGAAAGCCCGCTGCTGCGCGCCTGCAGCTGGACGCTCTGCGCCTGCCGCGACAGGGTGCGGATGCCGACGCTGGCCTGCGCGTCCGGATCCTTGGTGAAGCGCCGAATAACGCCGAGCACCCAGTTCTCGCCGCCTTCCGGCTGCATGCCGAGCAGGGTGCCGATTTTCAGCCAGCCGCCAAGGCGCTCGTCGACGCGGGCGCGAAAGCCGCCAAGACTGACATTTTCCACCACCCAGATCTCCGCCGTACGCTCCTTGCCGATGCGCGCCAGATCGCCGGCAAAGAGCGTGAAGCAGTCGTCAAAGCCCTGCAGCACGGCCATCCGGGTTTTCACCGCATGACGCGCATGCTCGCGCTGCGGCGGTTCGGCCGCCCAATACACGGCCAGATGACGCAAGACGGGCAGCAGCGTGCGCGCCGGATATTCGCCGCCCAGATTAAGATCCTTCGGCACTTCGCCACGTTCGACAAGACGGATCAGCTCGCCACAGGCCTGCATCGCATTGCCTGCGGAAAAGAAACGCAAGCCCTTTCCCAGCGCCTGCGGAAGACTGGCCAGACGCGACGGCGGCAGGCCACTACCGGCATCGACCCAGTACACGCTGTCCGGCAGGCACTCGCGCGACAGGGTAAAAGCGCCGAGGAAATGCGCGACCAGATGATCGGCCAGCTCAATCTCGAGCGGCATCAGGCAATCGGTCGACGAAGAGAAGAGGATGATCGCCTGCAGGTACTGCTGCGCGACGCTCGTCAGTTTCGGATTGCCCGGATAAAGTTGAAGCGGCTTTTGCGCATAACCCCCTTCTTCCGCCGCCAGATACGGCTGCCCGAGGTCGCGCCACAAATCCGCGCACACCGTGCCATAACGGTATTCGACCCATTTCAGCTGGTTGGCGCGCGAACCGGTCAGGCGCGCGGCAAGCAGCGGCAGATCGTTCTTCAGGGCTTCGCTGCCCTTGTCTTTCGGATTCTGCCGCGCCTGCTCGTAACAGCGGGCATAAAGCGCGGCAACGCCCTCCCAGTAATTGTGGCACATCGCCCACAAGCGCCGCTCCTCGCTCTTCGACAGGCGCGGCGTATGCAGATAGTCGCGCGTCAGCCGGCGCACATGGTGCTGTCCGGCCTCGTCGAGCTGGCGCACCACGGTGAACAGATGATCGACGCGAAAATCACCGGCCAGACGCAAGGATTCGAACCAGTCGAAAATCTCCTCGACCGCCTTGAACACGTTGTCCAGGGGCAATTCGGCAAGAACGCGCTTCAATTCCCTGGCGTCGCCCAGAGGATGGTCCGGACGGGACGCAAACAAACTCATCAGCATGGCAGGTCGTTCCCCCGGCAACATTAAAAAGGAAAATTACATTCAGATAGTATAAGAGCCACGGCAAGCGCTGCAAGTTCAGCAGAGCACATTGGCCGAACGCCGGTCGATCCATTACAATCGCCCTAACCCAACTCCTTGAGCCCAAAACCCTGCATGCAGCCCTATCTCGACCTGATGCGCCATATCCTCGAACATGGCACCCCGAAATCCGACCGTACCGGTACCGGGACCCGCTCGGTCTTCGGCTGGCAGATGCGTTTTGCCCTCGACGCCGGTTTTCCGTTACTGACCACGAAAAAGCTGCATCTGCGTTCGATCATTCACGAACTGCTCTGGTTCCTGCAAGGCGACACCAACATCGGCTACCTCAAGGAAAACGGAGTAAAAATCTGGGATGAGTGGGCCGATGCGAACGGCGACCTCGGCCCGGTTTATGGCCACCAGTGGCGCCACTGGAAAACCCCGGACGGGCGCGAAATCGACCAGATCAGCCAGTTGGTCGAAGGACTGAAAAAGAACCCGGACTCGCGTCGGCATATTGTCACCGCGTGGAACCCTGCCGATGTCGACAGCATGGCCTTGCCACCCTGCCATGCCTTCTTCCAGCTGTATGTCGCCCCGGCGCCCGCCGGCGATGCCGATCAGCGCCCAAAGCTCTCCTGTCAGTTGTATCAACGCAGTGCCGACGTCTTCCTCGGGGTGCCCTTCAACATCGCCTCCTACGCCCTGCTGACCCTGATGCTGGCGCAGGTGTGCAATTACCGCCCCGGCGATTTCGTGCACACCTTTGGTGACACCCACATCTACAACAACCACGTTGAGCAGGCGCAACTGCAACTGACGCGTGAACCGCGTCCGCTGCCGACGATGACCCTCAATCCCGACATCCGAGACATTTTCGCTTTCCGTTTCGAAGACTTCACGCTCACCGGCTACGACCCGCACCCGCATATTGCCGCGCCCGTCGCCGTTTAGACAGAAAACACTTCCCATATGATTTCACTGATTGCCGCCGTGGCACGCAACCGCGTCATCGGCAAGGACAACCAGTTGCTCTGGCACCTGCCTCAGGATATGCGGCACTTCCGCGAAGCCACGCGCGGCAAGCCGGTCATCATGGGGCGCAAAACCTGGGAATCGCTGCCGGAATCTTTCCGTCCGCTGCCCGGACGGCACAATATCGTGGTCAGCCGCAACCCGGCCTATATCGCGCCCGGCGCAACCTTGGTCGGCTCGCTGGCCGAGGCCATTGACCAGACCGAAAAAGCTGACGAAGTATTCGTGATCGGCGGCGAAGCGCTTTATCGCCAGGCCCTGCCTTTAGCGCAACGCCTTTATCTCACCGAGATTGATCAGGATTTTCAGGGCGATGCCTTTTTCCCGGAATTCATCCCGGAAGACTGGCAGGAGGTTTCCCGCGAATCACCGCCAGTCGCCCAGGTTCCGCAGTTTTCCTTTGTGCTTTACCAGCGCCGCTGACCTGCGGAGCGGGCAACGCATCAACAGCACATCACGCGGTGCTTTCCGGCACATCGAAATCGGCCGGCGGCAGACCGGCCATGTGCCGCTCCCACATGTGCTCGTAAGCGTTTTCAATGTCGCGAACCCGGCGCTGCGTACAAAACAATCCCGAACCGGATCGCCGCCTGACACGCTGCCCGATCTCTTCCCGCCAATCCGCGTCGTTGGCCAAACGGATCGCCATCTCGACATACGCCACACGGCTTCCAGCGATCAATTCGGGAACCCCGTGCGCGGCCAGCAGACTGGCGGCGACCCGCGCCACCACCGACTCTCCCGGCAGGGTCAGCACCGGAACCCCGGCAGCCAGCGCTTCAATGCCTGTGGTATGCGCATTGCACACAAAGGTATCAAGAAAGACGTCGGCCAGCCGGAAACGGGCGCAATGCACGGCCTGCGGCACGGCACGGGCAAAAATCAGACGACGGGCATCAACGCCGGCCTCTTGCGCCGCACCGCGCAATGCCGGCACGCATTCCGGTAGATCGGCATACAGCCACAGCACGGCGTGCGGCACCCGATGCAGGATGTCCATCCAGCAGGAAAAAACCTCCGGGTCGATTTTCCATGCCGCATTCAGGCAACAGAACACGAACGCGTCATCGGGTAATCCGGCCTCGCGCCGGGAAACATCAAGCGCCACCGTCGCACGATCATCGCAGAGGTATAGCGTTCCAGGCAGATAGGCGATCTTCTCCTGCCAGAAAGGCCGCTCGCTGGGCTGGAGCACCATTCGGTCAAGCAGGACGTAGTCGATCCATGCCGCGCCCGAAGTCTGCAAATACGCCAGATAGCTGACCTGCACAGGAGCCGGGCGCAAGGCCAGCACGGCGCTTCTGGCAAACAGCGTATACCCGGACAGGTCGACCAGAATATCAATCTCGTCCATGGCAATGCGCTGCGCAATATGCGCTGCATCGAGGTGGGCGACATCGCAGAAAGCATCGGCACCGGCAATGATTTCACCGCGCAAGTCGCTTTTGTCATCCGGGCCGGTGGAATACACATGCACCGTAAAGCGTTCCCGGTCGTGCAGTCCGGGCAGACGACTCATCAGCCAGGCGCTTGCATGCTGTCGAAAATCGCCGGAAAGGTAGCCGATGCGCAGTTTCTCCCGCGCTTTCCGGGAAGGCCGGGTCAGTGAAACGCCCTTTACCCCGGCGGCAATGCGCGTCGCGACCTGCCGCGCCGCCTGCAAGCGACAGGCACCCGACAAAGGCAGGCCAATGCCAAGAAAGGGAAGATCGGGGTTATCCAGCGGCCGGCAGCCGTCGCCAGCGACAACCCGCTGGAAGAGCACGAGAAACGCCTCGCGTGCCGACCAGTCACACGAGCGGAAACGCTGATACGCGGCCATCAGGGCGATGCGTCCCGCCTCCAGATCGGGATAGGCACTTTCGCGATCCGTCTCCAGAGGACTGCGGAAACTCGCCAGCGCCTGTGGATGCGCCGCCGCAACCGCCGCCAGACGTCGCGTGGCAGAGGCCAGGCGTCCGAGCGCCGCCTCCGCTACGGCGGCGGCAATATCCGCCTTGATACAGGAGGGCTGTAACGAAAAGGCCCGCTCGTAAGCCGCCAGCGCCTGCTCATGCTGGCTGGCGGTCGTCAGCACTTCGCCGTGATTGAACCAGCAGTCGGCATTGTCCGGGTAGGCGGCAATCGCCGCCTGTGAGATGGGCGTGGCTTCAGCGAGACGCTTTTCCGACAACAGCAGGGAAACCTGGTTGAGCAAGGCACCAAGATGGAAGGCATCCTTTTCCAAGGCCTGCGCGTAGCAGTCGAGCGCCGCCTGCGCTTGCCCCAGAGATTCCAGCACCACCCCCGTATTGAACAGCGTTTGCGGATTATCCGGTGCCAGACGCCGGGCTACGGCGCAGGCCTCAAGCGCGGCCTGCGGGCGCCCGAGGCGAAAGCGCAGGGTCGCAATGGCATGCCACAAGGAGACCTCGCCCTCCCCGCCGCAGACGTTCTCTGCCACAGACTCGAAGGCCGCCAGGGCGGCTTCGGCATGCCCCTGCCGATCAAGATCGATGGCCTGCCGTAATACCCCGCCCCAGTCCGTTGGCATCTGCCCGCAGTTCTGCTCCAACTCAGCGCTTGAAGACCAGCCCACCCATGATGTCGCCGACCGGATTGGCGGTATAGGCGGTATCCATCTTGTAGGTCATGCCGGCATGCGAGGCGTTGGCTCCGACAAAAAAGCCCTTGGCCGAGCTGCTGGCGCTCAGGGTAAAGGTCGCCGCTCCGGAAAAAGTCCCTTTCAAGGTTTCGGCATACACGTGGCCATTGACCGGAACCGAGAGATCAAGGACAAGGGAATCGGGACCGCCGCTGAAATTGGCGGTAAACACCGCGCTCGGTGCACCTCCCGTCAGCCCGGTTGTCGTCGTCGGCGTGGTGTACCCGGCCAGGGCGTAGGTCGCCGTCGTCCCGCCCAGCGCTGTCAGATCGGAGGCCGAAGTCGGCGTACCGACGACATAGTGCAGATCTTTCAGGGCAAGCGGCCCGGCGGCCATCGATTCGTATTTGCCGGAGGCCCAGGCGCCCCAGGAAATCACGCCATCCATCGAGAAGCCGCCCTTGAGCGCGCTGGCTGACAGCGAATAGCCGCCGGCTGTCGTTTTCGTCAGCAGCGCCGAATCGTCGAAAACCGCGCTCGCCGCCGAGTCCTGTTCAAGATGCGGCATTCCATCCTTCACCCCGACCCAAGCGACTTCATAGCCACTCCCCGTCTTGAGCGGCGTCGATACGGGCAGGACATTGCCTTGCGCGCCACGCTCTTCACTCTGGGAAAACACTGGCTGATTGCCGGACGAAGGCGCCGCCGGCGGCAGCCGGGGCCGCGATTCCGTCCGGCTCGGCGCACGCCCACCGGAAACGATGCCCGATTCGCCACTGGCCAGCCGCATGCAGCCGGCGGCGTTGCACACTTCGACCAACCCCTCGCCGGTATTGACCACCAGTTCGCTGGCCGACGCATCGAGCACTGCCGTATATTCGGTGCCACGGATGCCGATCGTCGCCACCGACGTCGTCACCTTGTAGTTACCGCGCTGGGCGCGCCCAACGAGGCCGGTGATGGTACGCAAACCGCCCTTGAGCAGACTGAAAAATCCCTTCTCCTCGCCATCGCCCTTTCCGCTGTAACGGTAATCGTCGATGCGGAATTCGCTCTGCGGCTGCAGGGAAACCATCGCCCCGTCGCTAAAGCGCAGTTGCGCGCGGCCATCGCCGGTACGGATGGTATCGCCGTTGCCGACTTCGGCGCCCTTGCCCAGGGATCTTGCCTCGCCCCGGGCATTGACCGCCGTCACCGGGCCGGCGGAAAAATCGACACGTGCATCCGCGGCAAAGCAAAGGCCGGGGAAAACGGCGGCCAGCGCCATCAAGAGCAACGGATTGCGCAGTCTGAATCTGTTCTGAGCCGACATGATCGCTCTCCTTGTCTTCAGAAGTCATGGCGAAGCGTGACCGACAAGGCTTCGCGATGGTATTGGTTGAGTTCGGTATTGCTCTCGTTACGCGTCAGCGTCAGTCTTGGCGTCACCGTCCAGGTTCTGGCCGGGGTGTAATTCAGCCCGAAAACGAGGTCATACTGGGTATCGCGCCGTCCTTTGAGGAAAGAGGGATCCTCCTTGCGGTAATCGCGATATTCGATTGATGCACTGGCAAACAGCACGGTACGGGCATCCCAGTTCATTTGCCCGCCCAGGCGCAATCCGAGACCGTCAAAGCCCAGCCAGGGCGCGTCGCTGTCTTTCGGCCGCTCATTGACCGCATAACCGGAAAGGTAAATCACTTCGCCGCTTCGCCCGGCCCCGGCAAAAGCGCCGCCGGCAACCCAGCGCCGGGCATCGCGGACGCTCTGCGTCTGATAGCGCAAACCGGAATACTGGGCAAAGGCGCTGACCTGCGTGCGCGCATCGAGATTGCGCTGCCATTGTCCGGAAACCCCGGACGCCGTACGGTAGCGGTCGCTCTCCAGCACATACTGGTTGAACTGCGCATTGAAAGAATAGACATCCTTGTCGCGATTGAAGACTACTCCGGCATAAGCATCACTGTTCAGGCTGTCGAACTGCCGTTCGCCGAAATTGTTGCGCAAAACGCCGGACGCCCCGCCGACCAGCGCCATGCCCTTGTCAAGCGGCGAACGCAGATTGACGCCCCCGCCGATGGTACCGAAAGGCGCCGCCGTCGCCTTGCTGTCGCTGGACAGAGTGAACGGCAAACCACCGAAGCCGGGAATGGCCACCGAGTTGCGGTTCGGCGCAGCATTGACGTTGGTGTCGTAACCGAGCGAGGTCTCCAGATAGCCGCGTAGCGTCGTCAGGGAAACGCTTTCCAGCCGGTCGACAGCATCCAGGAAGCGGTCGATGGTTGCCGACACCTCCGGCGGCACCCCCTGTTTCTGCACCGTTTCGAACTCCTGCCGCGCCGTCTGTGTTTCTCCCAGCGCCAGGTAGGCGCGGGCGATCTCGGCGCGGGCGCGGGCATTCTCCGGCTGGACGGCAAGGACGCGCTCAAGGGCGAAAACGCCGCGCGTATTCTGCCCAACATCGAGCGCCACAATGCCGAACAGGAGATCGAAATCCACTTCGCCGGCGCGAGAAGCCTCCAGCGGTTCAAGCAGCGTAAAGGCTTCCCCCGCCCGCCGCTGCTCCAGCAGCGTCCTGGCCTGTTCGATGGATTGGTCGGCGCAGACGGCCTGCGACAGAAGCAGCAGCAGCATGCCAGCGGTGTTGCGAAATTTTCCCTTATTCACGCGTCCTCCCTTGTTTTCGTCATGTCACTCGTCAAAAATGGATCGCCTGCACTAACGGTAGGGTCCCGCCGTCGGCGCGGACTGCATGTTGTTGCCGCCAGTCGGCGGGGGGGTGTTCATGTTGCCGACAGGAGAAGCCGGCGCGGCAGGCAGGTCGATGATTCTCGGCGCAGCGATCTGCGGCGCTGCAGGCACGCTGCCCATCTCCGGAACATGGCGCCGCCCGCCCGGTACCGGCAAGGTATCCCGGTCGGCAACGCGGACGCTTTCGCCGGCCTTGACCAGCGCACAGCCGGCGTCATTGCACACTTCAACGACGCCACCGAAAGTCGCGACATCAAGTCCCGGCTCGCCGAGCAGCGCCGAATAATCCGTGCCACGAATGCCGATCGTCGCCACCACGGCATCGACCTTGTATTGCTCGCGCCGCTCCTTGCCGATCAGCCCGGACAGGGTACGAAACCCGCCCTTGAGCAGGGAGAAAAAGGCGTTGTCGCCAGTTCCGCCGTAGGCGGAAAAATGGAAGGCATCGACGCGAAAGCGCGTCTCGGGCTGCAGTGACATGCTCGCGCCATCGCGAAAGCGCAGCTGCACGCGCCCAGCGCGGGTCTCCAGCGTTTCTCCCTCGCCAAGTTCCGCCCCACGCCCGGCCGGACGCACTTGTCCGTCCGGAGCGATGATCTGCGCGCCACCGCTGGAAAACATCACCGTCGCCGCATTCTCGGCCAGACAGGGCAAGGCCAGGCACAACAGCAGCGCGAAAAGAACCTCCTGGATGCGCATCCCGACAACCTCCGAAATTGGCCGCGACACCTGATCGACAGGCTTCGCCCGAAAACTTGAACGCTAAACAAGAAGCCCTCAGGCGTCAAATGAAAAACGGCAGCCGCAGCTGCCGTTCCCCTCAAGGCGCGGAAAAAACAACGCTTCAGCGCACGCAATCGACATAGTACGTCGGCTTGCCGTCGACTTCTTCCTTGACCAGCCCATGAATATCCGTCTCGAAGCCCGGAAACTGCTCGTTGAAATACCGCGCGAACTTGAGATAGCGCACGATGGTGGCATTGAAGCGTTCGCCCGGAATGAGCAGCGGAATTCCTGGCGGATACGGGGTGAGCAGAATGCTGGTCACCCGCCCTTCGAGCTCATCAATCGGCACCCGGTCAATTTCGCGGTGCGCCATTTTGGCGAAAGCGTCGGTCGGTTTCATCGCCGGCACCATGTCCGACAGATACATTTCGGTCGTCAGCCGCGCCACATCATTTTCGGCATAAACCCCGTGAATCAGGTGGCACAGGTCCTTGAGCCCGATGCCCTCGTAACAGGGATGCTGGGCGACGAATTCAGGCAACACCTTCCACAGCGGCTGGTTTTTGTCGAAATCGTCCTTGAATTGCTGCAGTTCGGTCACCATCGTATTCCAGCGGCCTTTGGTGATGCCGATGGTGAACATGATGAAAAAGGAATACAGGCCGCATTTCTCGACGAT
>CAYTWY010000024.1:0-22234 GCA_964440925.1 uncultured Propionivibrio sp.
GAACTGGCAGACGGCGCCGAGGCATTCGGCCGGTCTTGCGCCCGATGCGTTAAAGAGCGCCGCAACGGCCATCGTCCAGGTCTATGTCGCCCATACTTTCGGCTGGCGCGGCCTGTTTGCCGTGCATCCGTGGATCATTTACAAACGGCAGGGGCAGACCGAGTTTACCCGCTACGAAGTGGTGTCATGGGGGGGCGGCCGGCGCATCCGGCGCAATTATGCGCTGCCCGATGGTTTGTGGTTTGGCGCCACGCCGCAGTTGCTGGTCGATCACCGCGGGCCGCAGGCCGAAAAAATGATCGATGCGGTCGAGGCGGCCATCGCCGCGTATCCTTATCCCGATACCTATCGTCTGTATCCGGGGCCGAACAGCAATACCTTCATGGCGCATATCGGGCGCGAGGTGCCGGCGCTCGGCCTCGATCTGCCGGCCAATGCCATTGGCAAGGACTACCGTCCGCTCGATGCGCCCATCGGCGTGTCGCCAAGCGGGAGCGGGATCCAGGCCTCGCTGCTGGGGCTGTTCGGGTTCAGCCTAGGGCTCGAAGAAGGCGTGGAGTTCAACGTCCTCGGTCTGAATTTCGGTATCGACTTCAATCGCCCGGCGCTGCGGTTGCCCTTTTTCGGTCGTCTGGGGATGGACGATACGGTGCGCGACTTGCGTGAGGGCGGAGATTGAGCCGCGGTCTGTTAGAACCTGCGTCGCGGGGTTCTCGGCGTCGGGCTGCGGTTCTCGATGTGCCGGTAGTTGATGCGCCCCTTGCTTAAATCATAGGGCGATATTTCGACGTTGACCTTGTCGCCGGCGATGATGCGAATGCTGTGTTTGCGCATCTTGCCTGCCGTGTAGGCGACGAGCGAATGGCCATTTTCCAGGGTAACGAGAAAGCGCGAGTCGGGCATGACCTCGGTAATTACGCCGAGCATTTCCAGTAGTTCTTCTTTCGCCATGAGTTTCTCCGTGCGTAGGGTAAAAAAAAGCCTGGTCGAACCAGGCCTTTGTCTGGGCCGGGAGGCGAAACCCGGCCGGAATGCGGGGAACTCAGGCAGGGAAGACGTTGCTCGCTTGCGGGCCTTTTTGTCCCTGGCTTGCTTCGTAGGTCACTTTCTGGCCTTCTTTCAGGGTTTTGAAACCGTTGCCCTGAATCGCGGAAAAGTGCACGAACAGTTCGTCGCCGCCCTGATCGGGGGCGATGAAGCCAAAACCCTTGGAATCGTTAAACCACTTGACGGTACCTGTTGCCATCTCTTGCTTCTCCTTAAAAAAACGGGGGTGTCCCCGGAATGGGGCGAAAATCAAGACGGCGAGGTAAATTGAGGCATTGCACCGCAGATGCGCGGGGGTGAAAACCGACAAACGATACTGACGCTACTTGAAAAACGCGAGGCGCGACTATGCGCCTTGTTGCCGGCAATAGCAAATGGATTTTTGTATCGGTCTGTATCCGGTGCGCGCCGGGGGGCTGGCAGGGCGGACTTTGCCGGGCGTCTCCGGCGGGGCGCGAAGCAGCGACAGGCGCTGCTTCGTGTGCTTCTCCGGCGTGTGTGCCGTTTCAGCGGTGGTCATGCCGTTCGTCATGGGCGCGGCGGTGGGACGGAGGCGGCGGCGGGCGGTGGGCGTGCCGGTGGTGATCGCGATCCCAGAATCCACCGACCCACAGCGGGGTCACGACGCGGCGTGGGGCGATATATTCGATACGCGGTGCCGGGGCAACGATCACCGTCTCGCCGCCGTAATAGCGCGGCGATTCGGGAGGCAGGATGGCACAGCCGGGCAATAGACTGGCCGACAGCAAAAGCGTCAATACGAGGGGTGTGCGTTTCATGGCCGGTTCCTTACCAGGCGTGGCGACAAGGCCAATAACGCATCGACGGACGGTGTGCCGACCGGGACGGAGCGGCTTTACAAAGTGTTGCAGCTCTGGCGGCGACAGTTACACAAGACTATCGCCGTGCCGTTTGCCGCTGTGCACGCGGTGGGTCAGCCGAGGGTTGTGTCGAGTACCATCATCAGGGCGAATCCGGCCATCAGGCCGAGGGTGGCGGGTGTCTGGTGGCCGTTGCGGTGGGTTTCCGGTATCACTTCGTGCGAAACGACGAAAATCATTGCGCCGGCAGCCAGGCCGAGGCCGGTCGGGTAGGCAAGCGCCAGTCCGCTTGACAGACCGACGCCGAGTAGCGCGCCGAGCGGTTCGAGCAGCCCGCTGGCGGCGGCGACGAGAACCGATCGACCCGTGCCGAAGCCGGCGCTACGCAAGGCCAGGGCGACGGCCAGACCTTCGGGAATGTCCTGCAGGGCGATGGCCAGGGTGAGTGGCAGGCCGACCGAGAGGTCGTTCTGGGCGAAGCTGACGCCGATGGCCATGCCCTCCGGCAGATTGTGCAGCGCCACGGCGAAAACGAACAGCCAGATACGCCCGCAGTGACCGTAGTCGGGGCCGAAGTGTCCGCTCTTGTCGTGTTCGTGCGGCGTGAAGCGGTCGAGGCCGAGCATGAGCAGCACGCCGAGGAACATGCCAAAGACGACCACGCCGGCGCTCAGTCCCTTGTTGCCGAGAATTTCGGTGCCGGCAGCCAGACCCGGCAGGAGCAGGGAGAAGGCGCTGGCGGCGAGCATCATGCCGGCAGCCATGCCGAGCAGACTGTCTTCGAGTTTTTGCGAGATACGGCGCAACACCAGCGCCGGGACCGCGCCGAGGGCGGTCCCGGCGAAGCCGGCCAGTCCTCCGAGCATGGCGTTGCGCAGGCCGGGGGCGCCGTGCCCGGAGGCGATTTGCGCCAGGCTTTGTAACAGGAGGGCAAACAGTCCCGCCAGCGCCAGCCCGAAGCCGGCGGCGGCCCCGCGATGGGCGCGCGCGTAGCGCTGTATGGCGTGTCGCCAGGTCGGTCCGGCGTTTTCGGGCAGGGTTCGCGGCATGCTGTTTGCCTTTCGTGGGGGGCTTGGCTGGCCGTTTACCCGATGCGTCGCACGTGGATGGCGAGCGAGAGCTGCGCGCCGAGCCAGCCGAGGCCACCGCCTAGCCCGATCAGCGCGGCGACGCCGCCGGCATTCAGGCCGTGCAGGACGAAATGCCCGCCGTAAAGGGCAATCAGCGCATCGACCGGATCGGCCAGCAGCCATTCGCCGATGCCGACGAGGAGCGCGGCGAAAAGGCCGCCGGAGGCGCCCTGCAAGGTGCCGAAATAGACAAAGGGGCGACGGATGAAGGCATCGGTGGCGCCGATCAGGCGCGCTACTTCAATCTCCGCCGCGCCCGCCAGAATTTGCAGACGGATGGTGTTGAAGGTGACGGCGATCAGTGCACCGGCAAACAGTCCGGCAAGCAGCACCAGCGCCAGGCGGGTAATGTTCAGGAAAGCATCGAAGCGCTTGACCCAGGCCGAGTCGAGCTGGACATGGGCGACGCCCGGCCAGCTACGCAGTGTTTCGGCCAGCTGTTCGAGCGCTTCCGGGCGGGGGTCGTTCGGCTCGATGACAAAGGCGTCGGGGAGCGGGTTTTTCGGCAGACTGGCAACGATTTCGCCCATTCCTTCGCTGGCTTGCAGGCGCTTCAGGGCATCGGCGCGGGAAACGAAGACCCAGCGTCCGACAGTGCTCTGGCGCAGACGGTCTTCGATGCCGTCAAGAATTTTGCGCTCGGCGTCGAGTTGCATGAATACGCTGATTTGCTGCACGCCGGAGCCGGTGTCGAGTACGTGGCGCAGGTTGTCGAGAACAATGGCCCCGGCACAGGGCAGCGCCAGCGCGCTGCCAATGACGATCAGCGACAGCAGGGTGTTCAGCGGCGCGCCGGCAAGGCGGCGGAGGGCGTCGCGCAAGGCTGCCAGATGCTGGGCGAAAAGGCGCTTCATGCAGGCTCTCCCAAAAGCTGGCCGTGTTCGAGGCGAAGCAGGCGCGGCGCCAGGTGCTCCATCCAGTGCGCGTCGTGCGTGGCGACGATGACGGTGACGCCGACCTGATGGAAGGCGCGGAAAATTTCCAGGATGTCGGCGGCCGAAGCGGTGTCGAGGTTGGCCGTCGGTTCGTCGGCGAGCAGAATGGACGGTCGATTGACGACGGCGCGGGCAATCGCCAGACGTTGCTGTTCGCCACCGGAGAGGGCGATCGGCATGGCTTTTTCCCGTTCCAGCAGGCCGACCTTGTCGAGCGCCGCGTGCGCCCGGCGCAGCGCTTCCTTGTGCGGCAGGCCGACCACGGCGAGCGGTAGCAGCACGTTGTCGAGCGCGCTGCGGTCGAAAAGCAGTTTCTGATCCTGAAAGATCAGGCCGAAGTTGCGCCGCAGGTAGGGAACGGCGTTGCGGCGCAGGGCGGAGAGATTTTGCCCATGTACCACAATGCTGCCCGAGGTCGGGCGCTCAATGGCCGCCAGCAGGCGGAACAGGGTTGATTTTCCGGCGCCGGAGTGGCCGGTGATGAACACCAGTTCGCCGGCGTCGATGCTGAAACTGACGTTCCTGAGCGCTTCCAGTCCTTCGGGGTAGCGTTTGCAGACGGCGTTGACGCTAATCATGTGGGCCAATCCGGATTGACGACCATGTGCCTGCCGGGCACGACGAACCCGGATCTTACCCCGAGCAGCTGTGACGGATGACGCGAATGTTCCATGGCGGGGGCGGTTTCCTCGTTCACTCGAACAGGGCCTCGACGAAATCGCGCGCCACGAACGGGCGCAGGTCGTCGATGCCTTCGCCGACGCCGATGAAGCGGATCGGCTTCGGGCACTGGCGGGCAATGGCCGCCAGCACGCCGCCCTTGGCGCTGCCGTCGAGCTTGGTAACGATTAGCGCGCTCAGGCCAATGGCCTGGTCGAAGGCGCGCACCTGCTGCAAGGCGTTCTGCCCGAAATTGGCGTCGAGGACGAGCAGCGTCTCGTGCGGCGCGCTGGGGTCGGTTTTGGCGATGACGCGGCGTACGCGGGCGATTTCTTCCATCAGATTGAGCTGGGTGGGCAGGCGCCCGGCCGTGTCGGCCAGCACGATATCGATGCCGCGCGCCCTGGCAGCGGCCATGGCGTCGAAGATGACGGCAGCCGGATCGCCCGATTGCTGGGCAACGACGGCAACTCCGTTGCGTTCGCCCCAGTGCTGCAGCTGTTCGCGGGCCGCAGCGCGGAAAGTGTCGCCGGCAGCGAGCAGGACGGAGAGCCCTTGCCCCTGAAAGTATTTGGCCAGCTTGCCGATCGAGGTGGTTTTTCCGGCGCCGTTGACGCCGGCGATCATGATGACGAACGGTCGCTGCGTGCCGATGTCGAGGGGCTGCTCGAGCGGGCGCAGCAGCTCCTGCATCACTTCGGCGAGCGCCGCCTGCAGGCCTTCTGCATCGACAGCGGGATGTTGCCGCAGGCGTGCCTTGAGCTGGTCGAGCAGATGCTGCGTCGCGTCCATGCCGACGTCGCTGGTTAGAAGCAGCGTTTCGAGGTCTTCGAGCGCGTCGGCGTCGATTTTGCCGCGGCGCAGGATATCCTTGATTTTGTCGCCGAACTGGGCGCGCGTACGTGCCAGGCCGGCGTGCAGGCGCGTACGCCAAGAGTTCGGGGCGGACGGCGCGGTGGCGGTGTCTGCAGGTTTCCTGGAAAAGCCAAACATGAAGGGGTATCTTATGCTGATTCGGAGGGAGGTGTTTGCGGGTTTTGACGATGGTAAGATGCCGGCGCAAAGCCTCGCACGGCAAATTTTAACAGAAGGTCTTCACCTCCATGCGCTATACGAAACGAACTTCACGCCTGGCGTTCTTCCTGTTGGTGCTTGCCGCGCCGCTGGCAGCTCTGGCCAATCCCTTCGAGCGGCAGTTGCCGAATGGCCTGCGCGTCATCGTCAAGGAGGATCATCGCGCGCCGACGGCGGTGCACATGCTCTGGTACCGCGTCGGCAGCATGGATGAAACCAACGGCACGACGGGGGTGGCGCATCTGCTCGAACACATGATGTTCAAGGGAACGCCGAGTATCGGCGCCGGTGAGTTCAGCCGCTTGGTCGCCGCCGCCGGCGGGCGCGACAATGCGTTTACCAGCAAGGACTACACAGCCTACTTCCAGCAGGTGCCGAAAGAGAAACTGGCGCAGATGATGCGGCTGGAGGCTGATCGCATGCGTCACCTGAACCTTGAGGCGCAGGAGTTCGCGCAGGAAATCAAGGTGGTCATGGAGGAACGGCGTCTGCGTACCGAAGACCAGCCGCAGGCGCTGCTTTTCGAGCAGATGGGCGCCATGGCGTTTCTGGCGCATCCCTACCGCGTGCCGGTGATCGGCTGGATGAACGATCTGGAGAACATGACGGTGCATGATGCGCGCGCCTGGTATGAACGCTGGTATGTGCCGAACAACGCCTTCCTCGTTGTCGTCGGCGACGTCGAACATGAGGAAGTCTTCCGCCTGGCCGAACGCTATTACGGGCCGCTGGCCGCGCGCCACCTGCCGCAGCGCAAGCCGCAGGTCGAGCCGCAGCAGGCCGGTTTGCGGCGCGTGCTGCTGCGCGCCCCGGCGGAATTGCCGGTGGTGCTGATGGCGTACAAGGTGCCAGTGCTGCGTGATGTCGAGCGCGATGTCGATCCCTATGCGCTGGAAATGCTTGCCGCCGTTCTCGACGGGCATGATGCGGCGCGCTTCTCCCGGCATCTGGTGCGCGAGCAGCGCCTGGCGGTGAATGCCGGGGCCTCCTACGACGTTACGGCGCGCGGCCCCGGCCTGTTCTACGTTTTGGGTTCGCCGAGCGAGGGGAAAACGCGTGCCGAACTGGAAGCCGGCTTGCGCGCCGAACTGGCGCGCATCGCAAAGGATGGCGTGGAAGCGGCGGAAATGGCGCGTGCGCGTGCGCAACTGGTGGCTGGACAGGTCTATAAGCTCGATTCGATGTTTGCCCAGGCCATGGAAATCGGACAGCTCGAAACAGCTGGAATTGCTTATCGCGAGAACCGGCGGATGATTGAAAAGTTGCAGGCAGTGACGGCCGAACAGGTTCAGGCGGTGGTGCAGAAGTATTTCGTCGATACGCAGCTGACCGTCGCCGAACTCGATCCGCAGCCGCTGCCGGGCGCTGCGCGTTCGGCGGCCGCGCTCGCCGGGGAGGTACAAAAATGAAGCGACTGTGCTGCGCTTTTGGCCTGTGTCTGGCCGCTTCCCTCGCCGAAGCGGGGGTGGATATCGAGCACTGGCTTGCGCCATCTGGCGCGCGGGTTTTTTTCGTCGAGAATCACAGTTTGCCGATGGTCGATGTACAAGTCGATTTCGCCGCCGGCTCGGCCGACGATCCGCAAGACAAATCGGGGGTTGCGGCGCTGACGCACGGCCTGCTCGATCTGGGCGTGCACGGTATGGACGAAATGCAGATCGCCAGCCGCCTGGCCGATCTGGGCGCCGAACTTTCGGGCCATGTCGGTATGGATCGCGCTTCGCTCAGCTTGCGTACCCTGTCGGCCGATGAACAGCGCGTTGCGGCGCTCGGCATCCTACGCGCGGTGTTGTCGACGCCGTTGTTTCCGGAGGATGTTTTTGTCCGTGAGCAGGCGCGTACGGTGGCGGCGCTGAAGGAAGCGTTGACGCGTCCGGAAGTGATTGCCAACAAGGCGTTCTGGGCGGGCGTCTATCCCGGGCATG
Source organism: uncultured Propionivibrio sp. (assembly GCA_964440925.1). GTDB lineage: Bacteria > Pseudomonadota > Gammaproteobacteria > Burkholderiales > Rhodocyclaceae > Propionivibrio. The sequence continues at coordinate 7,593 of CAYTWY010000024.1, forward strand.
CGTATGGCCGGCAGGCCATGCCGGAGAGCGTCGGGCGTGTGCGGCGGGCCGATCTGGCCGCTTTCTACCGGACGCATTACACCGCTGCCAGAGCCACGGTGACGCTCGTTGGCGATTTGTCGCGGGCGCAGGCGGAGATCATCGCGCAGCAACTGACCGCTGATCTGCCGCGCGGCGAAGCGCCGCTGCCGCGTCCCGAACCGGCCCAACCCGCAGGTGGCGAGCAGCGCCTGGCGCACCCGGCGGCGCAGGCGCACGTGCTGATTGGCATGCCGGCTATCCGGCGTGGCGATGCCGATTTCTTTCCCTTGCTGGTCGGCAATTACACTCTGGGTGGAGGCGGCTTCGTCTCGCGCCTGATGCAGGAAGTGCGCGAGAAACGCGGTTTTGCCTACGGGGTGTATAGCGTCTTTTTGCCGCTGGCGCAGCCCGGCCCGTTCCAGATCGGGCTGCAGACGAAGAAAGCACAGGCCGATGCTGCGCTGGCTGTGGTGCGCGACGTGCTTGCCCGATTCCTCGCCGAGGGGCCGGGCGAAGACGAACTGCAGGCCGCCAAACAGAACCTGATCGGCAGTTTCCCCCTGCGCCTGGACAGCAACCGCAAAATTTTGGAAAACGTGGCGCTGATCGGCTTTTATGGCCTGCCGCTGGATTATCTCGATCGCTATGCCGGCCAGGTCGATCAGGTGAGTGCCGCCGAGATCAAGGCGGCATTTGCACGGCACGTCAAACCGGAACATCTGGTGACGGTGGTGGTGGGCGGAGAATAAAGGCGTTAACCACAACGGGCACAACGATCACCACGAAAACCAAAGACAAAATTCCAGTCAGTATTTCTCGTTGTGACCGTTGTGTCGTTGTGGTTGTCTTTTGTATTTTCAGGAATGGCATTGAACACAGTACGAATTATCGGCGGCGAATGGCGCCGCCGGGTGCTCCGTTTTCCGCAGGCGGAAGGCCTGCGCCCGACCCCCGATCGTGTGCGCGAGACGCTGTTCAACTGGCTGGGGCAGGATCTGAGCGGCTTGTCCTGCCTCGATCTTTTTGCCGGCAGCGGCGCGCTGGGTTTCGAAGCGGCTTCGCGTGGCGCGGCGCGGGTGGTCATGGTCGAGAGTGCGCCCAAGGTGCATGCCGCCCTTCTGTCCAACGCCCGCAACCTGGGTGCGGACGGGCGACTGGAGATTGTACGTGCGGATGCGGTAAAATTCGCCTCCGCGCAATGTGCGGCCGGGGTGCGCTTCGACGTGCTGTTCCTCGATCCGCCTTACCGGCAGGGCTGGATCGAACGGCTGATCCCGCTTTTGCCGCAACTGGTGGCGTCTGATGGCGTGATCTATGTCGAGGCCGAGGAGGCGCTCGCATCTTGCGCCGACTGGCGTACCGTGCGTAGCGGCTGTGCCGGACAGGTTTTTTATCATTTGATGCGGAGTGGTGAAGCGAATGGCGCTGGATAGTCGGTTGGCAATTTATGCGGGAACCTTCGATCCGCTGACGCGCGGACACGAGGATCTCGTCCGGCGGGCAGTCAATCTGTTTGACCGGGTGATCGTCGCCATTGCGGCCAGTCGCGCCAAGCGGCCGTTCTTTTCGCTGGAGGAGCGGGAGGCGATGGCGCGGGAAGTGCTGGCGCCGTATCCGACGGTCGAGGTGTGCAGCTTTGACGGCCTGCTGATGGATTTTCTGCACGAGCGTGAGGCAAAAGTGATCCTGCGCGGGCTGCGTGCCGCGTCGGATTTCGAATACGAGTTCCAGATGGCGGGAATGAACCGGAACCTCTTCCCCGAAGTCGAAACGGTGTTTCTGACGCCGAGTGAGCAATACATGTTCATCTCGGCAACGATGGTGCGGGAGATCGCCGTTCTCGGCGGCGATGTGAGCAAGTTCGTGCAGCCGGCCGTGTGCGACCGGTTGAATAAAAAAGTGGCCGAAAACTTTATTGATACGAAGGGTAAATGACCATGTCCTTGATAATTACCGACGAATGCATCAACTGCGACGTTTGCGAGCCGGAGTGTCCGAACGGCGCCATTTCGCAGGGTGATGAGATTTATCAGATCGATCCTGGCAAGTGTACCGAATGCGTTGGCCATTACGACACGCCGCAATGTGTCGATGTCTGTCCGGTCGATTGCATCCAGAAGGACGATGCCAATGCCGAGAGCAACGATCAGTTGTGGGCGAAGTTCGAAAGTCTGACCGGGAGCAAGCGTCCAGCCTGAGTCGGTGGCGTGTTCTAGCGAGGCAAAAAATGCCGCTGCCGGGTTCCGGTAACGGCATTTTTCATGGGTGCCCCGAATGGACAGCGGCGGATTCAGGCGGCGTTGCGCGTTTCCTGCAGCAGCAGGTTCTTGCGGCTTAACTGCTGCTGGACGTTTTTCCCGGCCGCGCCGATTTCGCGCAGTTGGGTGAGCAGTTGGTCTTCGACATAGACCAGCTCGTTGATGCGGTCTTCCAGGGTGTCGGTGGCCTGATGAATGCGCTTGATGCTTTCCAGGCGGCGCTTGAGCTGGATCTGGTGTTCGCGCACCTGGGTTTCCATCGGCGCCATGACGGCTTTCAGCCAGGCCTCGGTGTCCCGGTTGGCGCGCTCGAAGGCGCGCCGTACCTGCAGGGCGACTTCCTCGAAGAATTTGTGCGTGACGTGCTTCTTGTCGTGTGTCATGAGCTGGAGCATGGTGTTGAGGTGGCTGTCGCACCAGTTTTCCAGGCGGTCGATTTCTTTGGCGTAACGTCCGAGCGAGAAGGCGGTCGGCGTGCCCAGCTTGAGTCCGTGTTCGACCGAGAACTTCTTGTAGATGGCGGCCAGCATGTCCAGTATTTCGGCGATTTCGCCGTTCGATTTGGCGAGGTTTTCCCGCGCCACGGCGAAAAAGTGCTGCATGGCGACTGATAGAGCCTTGGAGAACGCCGCGCCGGACATCGATTCGCGGGTTGCCGTGGTGAGGCTACGCAGGGCGTCGAGACCCAGGTGGCCGAACAGGCGATTGGTTTGCTGCGAGAAGATGCTGCGCACGGCGTAATAGCGCTGCAGCCCCGATTCGAATTCCTCTTTCTCGACGCGAATCTTTCCCATCATGTATTCGACCACGCCGCGATTTTTGCCGCGCAGCTCGGCAAGTTCTCCGAGTTGTTCGCGCAGCCCGGCCAGGCGCGATTCGAGCAGAGCGTGCGCGTGCATGAAGATGTCGGAAAATTCGGCTTCGGTGTTTTCGAGGACGATTTCCTGCTTGGCCGGAATGAGTTCCTCGGAGAGCGCGGCTTCCAGGTCGAGCAGGCGGCTGCGGCGAAGCAGCGCCGTGTCGTCGTTGATTTTGGCGACCAGTGCCTTTTGTGCCGAAACAGGGAAAATCTGGCTTGCCGGCAGATTCAGCGTGCTGGCGCAATTATCGACCTGGCGGGCGATCTCGGCGTCGATCTCGGCTTCGGAACGCAGGTCGTCCCACAGCCCGTCGATTTTGTTGAGCACGACGATGCGCCCTTTGCGCCGTCCGCTGCTGTTGCCGATATGTTCGTTCCATACCGTGAGATCGGACTGGGTTACGCCGGTGTCTGCGGCGAGGATGAACAGCACGGCGTGGGCGTTGGGCAGAAGCGAGAGCGTCAGCTCGGGCTCGGTGCCGATGGCGTTGAGTCCCGGGGTGTCGAGAATGACCAGTCCCTGTTGCAGCAGCGGGTGCGGGAAGTTGATGATGGCATGCCGCCAGCGCGGAATTTCCAGCGAACCATCCTCGGCCAGGTGCGCCCCGACCGAATCCTTGCCGGTGCAAGGGAAGCCCAGTTTTTCGGCTTCCTGCGGCGTGACGTGCAACACTTCGCTAACCGAGCGCAGGGCGTCCTGCATGGCTTCGGGCGAATCGGTATCGAGCGCGATGGTCGTCCACTCGTTGCGGAAGCGCTTGCATTCGCTGATCGATGTTCCGTCGGCGCGGGTTCCGATGGGCAGGAGCTCGATGCCGGGCGGCTTGCCCGGATCGAACATCAGCTCGGTCGGGCACATGGTTGTGCGCCCGGCAGTGGAGGGCAGAATCCGGTTACCGTAGTCGGCAAAGAAAATGGCGTTGATCAGTTCCGATTTGCCGCGCGAGAACTCGGCGACGAAAGCGACATGGAGCCGGTCTTCACGCAGTTTTTCCAGCAGTTGCACGAGGCGCAGGTCGGTTTGTGCATCGCTCAGTTCGTTCTCGCCAAGCCAGGTGCGGAAAGCCTCGAGGCGGCCGGAGAGTTGTGAGCGCCATTCGCTGTAGGCAGCAAATTGTCGGGCGAGCGTCATGTCACGATCCACAGAAAGGTGATGCCCACACTCTACCACAAAGGCTTGCCCAATCAATTAGATGCGGGCGGCTTCAATGTTGGCAGTGCGCGCAGAAAAAGGTGGAGCGTCCGCCCTGGCGGAGCGAACGGATGGCGCGGCCGCAAGTCGGGCAAGCCTGCCCGGCACGGCCATAGACGGCACAGGTCAGCTGGAAACTGCCAGCGCCACCGTTGCTCTGCACATAGTCGCGCACGCTGCTGCCGCCGGCCTTTATGGCTTCTGTCAGCGTGGTGCGGATGGCCGTTGCGAGCGCATGGCAAGCTCCCCGGCTGAGGCGGCCGGCCGGGCGCAAAGGGGATATGCCGGCGCGGAACAGGCTTTCCGCAGCATAGATGTTGCCGATACCGACGATCCGGTGGCTGTCCATAAGAAAGGTCTTTATCGGCGTGCGGCGCCCGCGGCTTGCGGCGAATATCCAGTTGCCGTTGAATTCGGGCGACAGCGGTTCGATGCCGAGGCCGGCGAGCAGCGGATGCTCGGCGTAGGTCGGCGATTCGTGCCAGAGAAGCGTTCCGAAGCGGCGCGGGTCGCGAAAGCGCAGCACGCTGTGCGCGAAGATGAGGTCGATGTGGTCGTGTTTTTGCGCCGGCGTGTCCGGCGGAACGAGGCGCAGGCTGCCGGACATGCCCAGGTGCAGGATGAGCCAGCCGCCGCCATCGGTGCTGGCGCAGGCAAAGAGCAGGTATTTGCCGCGCCGCTGGATCTCTTTTATACGCAATCCGCGCAAGCGTGCTGGTAGTTCCGGCGGCAGCGCGTGACGCAGGCGCGGTGCGCGGAAAACGACGTCGACAATGTGTTGGCCGGGCAGGTGCGGCAACAGTCCGCGACGGCTGACTTCGACTTCGGGTAGTTCCGGCATTGCCGCTCCGGGGAAAAGTCCATAACATGCGGGGCGGGACGGCGAACGCGACGGCTTTTGTGCCCACGCAGGCAAGAGGCGATGGAACCCATTATGAAGCAACTTGCTCCAAGCCGATGAACCCCTTTCGGGCAAAGTAAGGAAAAAATGAAATCGATGCGTATTTTTTTGGGCGCTGGCCTGTTCCTGCTGGTGTATGGGATTTCCCTGGCCGCGCCGTCTGGCGAGGTGGCCGCGGCGGCGAAAAAACGCCTGGCGACCCCGGCGCTGTCTGCCGCCGCCGGGTATCCGGCTGCTGCTTCCGTGGCGGAGAAGAGTGCCGCCGGGATCCCTTCGGCGCAGGTCGTCTTCCAGGTGCTGCTTGCCGAAATTGCCCTGCAGCGCGGAGAAGTCGCGTTGGCCAGCAGCGCCTATGCCGATCTGTCCTTGCGTACCCACGATCCGAAAATTCTCGAACGTACCGTCGAGGTCAGCGGCTACGCCCGGCGCTTCGATCTGGCGCAGGAAGCAGCGCGCCTGTGGCTGGAAGTCGAGCCGGATTCGCTGCAGGCGCAGCGCCTGCTGGCCAGTGTCATGGTGGCTTCGAACCAGGTCGACGATCTGGCGCCCTTCCTTGTCAAAATCCTGCGCGAGGAACGCGAGTCTCTGGCCGAAAACCTGCTTGGCCTGAACCGCATGCTGGCGCGCAACCTGGATCAGCAGACCACCCTCCGGGTGATTGAAAAGGTGGTGCAGGCTTTCCCCGAAGAAGCTGAAGCGCATTACGCGCTGGCGCTCGCCGCGTTGAGCGCAGAGCAGAATGAAAAAGCGCTGGATGAGACCCAGCGCGCGCTTGAATTGCGTCCGCAATGGGACATGGCGGCGGTATTGCAGGCGCATATCGTGGCGCGGCGTTCGCCCGGTGAGGCGGTCGATTATCTGCAATCCTATGTCAACCGTCATGCACAAGCGCGTGATGCGCGGCTGCACCTGGCGCGCCTCCTGGTTGGCGAGAAGCGTTACGACGATGCGCAGCGGCACTTCCGGCTTCTCCTGCAGGACTCCCCGGATAATCCGGATATCGTCTTTCCGGTCGCCATCCTGGCGCTGCAACAGAATGACCGGGTGCTGGCCGAAGCGCAGCTGAAGCATCTGCTGACGCTGACTGTACCGGATAAAAGCTTTGCCCACTATTATCTCGGCCAATTGGCCGAAGACGCGGCGCGCGTTGATGAAGCGCTCGAGCGCTATGCCCAGGTCGGTGCCGGAGAGTATTACGTGCGGGCGCAGTTGAGGCGCGCTCATCTGCTGATCGAACAGGGGCGTGTCGACGAAGCGCGGCGGCAGTTGAGCGCGGCGAAATATGTTTCAGCCGACGAAGGTGTGCAGCTGGCGATTGCCGAGGCCGGCCTGCTGCGCCAGACCGGGCAGTTGCAGGTGGCCTATGACCTGCTCGACGGCTTGCTCGACAAGCAGCCGGAGCAGCCCGATCTGCTCTACGAAACCGCCTTGCTGGCGGAAAAGCTCGGCCATGCCGAAGTTCTCGAACGCCGCTTGCGCAAGCTGATCGAACTGCGTCCGGAGCACGCGCAGGCCTATAACGCCCTCGGTTATTTTTACGCACAGCGCAACGAGCGGCTGGACGAAGCGCGTGCGCTGGTGGAAAAGGCGCTCAAGCTCTCTCCCGACGATTATTTCATCCTCGACAGTATGGGCTGGGTACTCTTTCGCCTGAACGACCTGCCGGCGGCGCTGATCTATCTCGAAAGGGCGTATGCCTTGCGCGAGGATCCGGAAATCGCCGCCCATCTGGGCGAAGTGTTGTGGGTGCTCGGGCGGCGCGACGAGGCCCGGCGCACCTTGCGCGAGGCGGAGAAGAAATTTCCCGGTAACGAGATCCTGCTCGATACCGTGAAGAGATTCGCGCCCTGAGCGCCGTGCGAAGGATGATCATGCGACGGCGTTTGTTTTTCAGCCCGCTCTGGTTGCCGGCTCTGCTGGGTCTGTCCTGTCTGGCCGGATGCGCTTCGTGGTTTTCTGTCGGCGTGCCCTTGCCGGAGCGCGCGGCGCTGGAGCGGTTTTCTCTGGAAGGGCGTTTCTCCCTGAGTTACGAAGGCAGGAGCTATTCCGGGCGACTGAGCTGGCGGCATGTCGGCGCGCGTAACGAGGTCTTGCTTTCCTCGCCTTTTGGCCAGGGACTAGCCGAGATTGTGACGGGCGAGGATCTGGCGCGTCTGACGACGGCCGAGGGGCAGGTGCATGTGGCTGCCGACGCCGAAACACTGACCCGGCAGGTGCTCGGTTATGCGCTGCCGTTGTCGCGCCTGACGGACTGGGTGCGCGGGCGTCATGGCAGCGGGGCGCAAGTCGTGTTCGATGCGTTCGGGCGCGTGCAGCGCCTGCGTCAGGACGGCTGGGAGATTGATTACGGCTACGCGGATGATGCGGCGCTGGCGCCGCCGGTGCGTATCTTTGCCGAGCGTTTCGGGGAAATGGCGTTGCGCTTGCGCATCGATGAATGGAACGCGCTGCCGGGCAGCGCGGCGCAGGAAGAGGCGTTGCCATGAGTCTGGCGATGGAGAGCGTGGCGCAGCAATGGGGGTGGCGCCGTATCTATCCCGCCCCAGCCAAACTGAACCTCTTTCTGCATGTGGTCGGGCGGCGGGCCGATGGTTATCATTTGTTGCAAACCGTTTTTCGCTTTGTCGATTACGGCGATCGGCTGCGGTTTTCTCCACGTGATGACGGGCAGGTGGTGCTGGCCAATCCGCTCCCCGGCGTGCCGCCGGAAAGCGATCTGTGCTGGCGCGCGGCACGTTTGTTGCAGGCCGAAACGGGGTGTCGCCAGGGCGTGGACATCCGCCTGGAGAAACGGTTGCCGATGGGCGGGGGGCTGGGGGGTGGCAGCTCGGATGCCGCCACGGTGCTGCTGGCGCTCAACCATCTCTGGCAGCTTGGCTTGCCGCGGCAGCGCTTGCAGGAACTCGGCCTGTCGCTGGGGGCCGACGTGCCGGTCTTTGTGTTCGGGCGCAATGCTTTTGCCGAAGGGGTGGGTGAGGCCTTGCAGCCGGTTAACGTGCCGCCCTCCTGGTACGTTGTGCTGGAGCCGCCGGTGCAGGTACCGACAGCGGCCATCTTCAGTGCGCCGGAACTCAGGCGCGACACCCTGCCGATGACGGCTAGCGCGTGGCGTTCGGGCGTCGGCGGAAACGATCTGCAAGCGATTGCTGTGGCGCGTTTCCCGATGGTCGGCGACTATCTGGCCTGGCTCTCACGGTTTGGCGAGGCGCGCATGAGCGGTTCCGGGGCCTGTGTTTTTGCGGAATTCGACCGGAAAGACGCGGCGCAGGCGGTAATTCAGAAATTGCCTTGCGGAATGCGTGGCTGGCTGGCGGCCGGTCTGGCGGCACATCCGCTGTGCGATCTGGGCGACTGAGCCGGTACCGGGCCAGGGCCTGGCGAGCGGAGGCGCATGCGCCCCTGCCCGCTCTGCACGGGCGCAAATTCGCGCGACTTTTTTTTTTGAAAAAACCCCTGTATAATCCGCGCCTCGCTTGCCAAGCATGCTTGGTAGGCGGCTGCTGGGGAGTCGCCAAGTTGGTCAAGGCACCGGATTTTGATTCCGGCATTCGAAGGTTCGAATCCTTCTTCCCCAGCCATGCGAATTCTTCGAACCGGGCAGGTCGTCAAAAACCTGCCCGCGTTGTTTCTGATCTGCGCTTATATTGACGAGCGCCATTGGGGATCTGCGATATGGCCTACGACAGCCTGATGGTATTCACTGGCAACGCCAATCCCAAATTGGCTGCCGAGGTCGCCAGGCGGCTCAACATTTCTCTCGGACGCGCCAATGTCGCGCGGTTTTCCGATGGCGAGATTTCCGTCGAAATCCAGGAACACGTGCGCGGCAAGGATGTGTTCATCCTGCAGTCGACCTGTGCGCCGTCGAATGAAAACCTGATGGAACTGCTGATCATGGTCGATGCCCTGAAGCGGGCTTCTGCCGGGCGCATCACCGCAGCGATTCCCTATTTCGGCTATTCCCGCCAGGATCGGCGGGTGCGCTCGGCGCGCGTGCCGATCGCTGCCAAGCTGGTGGCCGACCTGCTCGCTGCTGCCGGAGTGCAGCGCGTGTTGACGATGGATCTGCATGCTGAGCAGATCCAGGGGTTTTTCAATATCCCGGTCGATAACATTTATTCCCTGCCGATCATGCTCGCCGACGTATGGAAGAAGGACTTCGACGATCTGATGGTCGTCTCGCCCGACGTTGGCGGCGTGGTGCGGGCGCGGGCGCTGGCCAAGCGCCTGGAATGTGATCTGGCGATCATCGACAAGCGGCGGCCGAAGGCCAACGTGTCGGAAGTCATGAACATCATCGGCGAAGTCGAGGGACGCACCTGCGTGCTGATGGACGACATCGTCGATACCGCCGGCACCCTGTGCAAGGCCGCCTCGGCGCTCAAGGCGCGCGGCGCGCGGAAAGTCATTGCCTATTGCGTGCACCCGGTGCTGTCCGGTCAGGCGGTCGGGCGCATCAACGATTCTGCTCTCGACGAACTGGTGGTGACCGATACCATTCCGCTGACCGACGAGGCGCAGCAGTCGCCGCGCATCCGCCAGCTGTCGGTGGCCGACGTGCTGGCCGAAACGATTCGCCGCATCAGCAACGAGGATTCGGTGTCTTCGCTGTTCATCGAATAAGTTTTTCTCAACCCCCTGTCTGGTCGCGGACAGGGTTTGTCTCAACCAGGAGCTGTCATGAAATTTGAAATCAACGCAACTACGCGTGTCCTGCAGGGGTCCGGAGCGAGCCGCCGCCTGCGTCACGCCAACAAGGTGCCGGGCATCCTCTACGGCGGTGCTGTTGCCCCGGTGATGGTCGAGTTCGACCACAATGAATTGCTGCTTGCCCTGCGCAAGGAAGCGTTCCACGCCTCCGTGCTGACGCTCAAGCTCGACGGCAAGGCGCAAAGCGTCCTGCTGCGCGATGCACAGATGCACCCCTACAAGCCGCTCGTCCTGCACGTGGACTTCCTGCGTGTTGATGACACCCATGCCATTCACCAGAAAGTGCCGTTGCACTTCGTCAACGGCGATGTCGCGCCGGGCGTCAAGCTGGGTGGCGGCGTGGTTTCCCACGCCCTGAACGAAATCGACGTTTCCTGCCTGCCCAAGGATCTGCCGAGCTTCATCGAAGTCGATCTGAAGGATCTGGAAGCCGGTCAGGCGCTGCATGCCTCGCAACTCGTCTATCCGAAGGGCGTCAAGCCGGTTCTGCACGGCGGCGAAGATCCTGTCGTGGCAACGATCACGATGAAGAAGGGCGGCGCCGAAGAAGCCGCCGAGGGCGAAGCTGCTCCGGCTGCACCTGCCGCCTGATCTTCTGCACCATAATGACAAGCCGCCGTACGGGTTTTACCTGCGGCGGCTTTTCATTTTTCAGAGCCTTGTACGATGACTCCTCCGCGCCTGATTGTCGGTCTCGGTAACCCCGGTGCCGAATACGCAGATAACCGCCACAACCTCGGTTTCTGGTTTATTGATCGTCTGGCGCAGGAGCTCAAGCTGTCGCTCGTGCCGCAGGGCAAGTTCTTTGGCCGCGTCGCGCGTTTCGGCGAAATGTGGTTGCTGCAGCCAAGTACCTTCATGAATCGCTCGGGACAGGCGGTCGTCGCGCTGGCGCGGTTCTACAAGATCATGCCGGACGAGATTCTCGTTGTGCACGACGAACTCGACCTGCCGCCGGGCGGCATTCGCCTCAAACAGGGGGGCGGTAATGGCGGGCATAATGGCCTGAAGGACATCCAGGCGCATCTGAGCGTCCCGGATTTCTGGCGGTTGCGTGTCGGCATTGGTCACCCCGGTGAGCGTAACGAGGTGGTCAATTACGTCCTCAAGGCGCCGCGCAAGGAAGAACAGGAATTGATCGACGGGGCACTGGATCGTTGCCTGCTGGCCTGGCCGAAACTGGCTAGTGGTGACTATGAAGCCGCGCAGCGTCTGCTCCATGTCAAGGCGGTATGACAAAACGGTTGGACCACAACGTGTACAACGGACACCGCGCTAACACAACGCGAACACACCGAAAAACGATAAACAAGGTTTCTCTGGTTTGGTTTGCGGGTATTCAAGGTCGGTGCTGATGGCTTTGGTATTAACGTTGTGTCCGTCGTGTTCGTTGTGGTTAATAGGTTTTAATACAGGAATTTCACCATGAGTCTCAAATGCGGAATCGTCGGATTGCCGAATGTCGGCAAATCCACCCTCTTCAACGCGTTGACCAAGGCGGGGGTGGCGGCGGAAAACTATCCTTTCTGCACCATTGATCCGTCGGTGGGCATCGTCGAAGTGCCGGACAAGCGCCTTGACGCGCTGTCGGCCATCGTCAGGCCACAGCGCGTGGTGCCGGCGGTAACCGAATTCGTCGATATCGCCGGGCTGGTTGCCGGGGCGTCCAAGGGCGAAGGCCTGGGTAACAAGTTCCTCGCCAACATTCGCGAGACTGACGCCGTTCTGCATGTCGTGCGCTGCTTTGCTGACGACAACGTGGTTCACGTGTCGGGCGGCGTCGATCCGATCCGTGACATCGAAGTCATCGACACCGAACTGGCGCTGGCCGACATGGCTACCGTCGAAAAGGCGTTGTTGCGCTATCGCCGTCCGGCGAGCGCCGGTGACAAGGAAGCCAAGATTCTGGTTGCCGTACTCGATAAATGTTTTGCCCAGCTTGACCAGGGCAAGCCGATCCGTGCGCTTGATCTGTCGAAGGAAGAATGGCTCAACCTCAAACCCTTCTGCCTGATTACCGCCAAGCCGGTGCTGTATGCGGCCAACGTTGCCGAAAACGGTTTTGTGAACAATCCCTACCTGGATGCCGTGCAGGCCCACGCTAAAGCTGAAGGTGCTGAAGTCGTTTCGGTGTGTGCGGCGATCGAAGCCGAAATCGCTGATCTGGCCGACGACGAAAAGCAGATTTTCCTCGCCGACCTTGGCCTCGAAGAGCCGGGCCTCGACCGTCTGGTGCATACCGGCTACCACCTGCTCGGCCTGCAAACCTACTTCACCGCAGGCGTCAAGGAAGTCCGGGCGTGGACCATCCATCAGGGCGACACCGCGCCGCAGGCCGCTGGCGTCATCCACACCGACTTTGAACGCGGCTTCATCCGCGCGCAGACCATCGCCTTTGAAGACTTCATCGCCTACAAAGGCGAGCAAGGCGCCAAGGACGCCGGCAAGATGCGCGCCGAAGGCAAGGAGTACGTGGTCAAAGACGGCGACGTGCTGAACTTTTTGTTCAACGTCTGACCAGCCCCCATTCAATTACTATCATAAAAATAGCTGCCTGCGCTTTCTAGCATAGGTTTTCAGATCAAAAACATCTTGAAACCCTTGCCAGACCAGCGCAGGCAGCTATTTTTTTGTTTTGTTTTTTGTCTTTTGCCGTCAAGGGTACGGCCCCAGCATCACCGTGCCTACCGCCCTGGTGGCGGCATTGGCGGCCTCGCGCAGGGTGTCCTGGCTCAAGTGCGCGTAACGCTGCGTGGTCTTGACCTGCGTGTGCCCCAGCAAATGCTGCACCTCGTACAGCGTGCGTCCGCTGTTCACCAGCAAACTGGCAAACGAATGGCGCAAATCGTGGATGCGCACATCCGCCAGCCCCGCCCTGGTGCGCGCCGTGTTCCACGCATAAAAAATCGACACAAACGGCCTGCGCGTGGCCGGATTGGCAAACACCCAGGCACAGTCGCTGAGCCTGGGCACCAATAAAAAGCAATAAAAAGGACACCCACTTTAATTGCCCGCTTTCAGCCACCATCCCTAGCCTCGCTGCGCTGGTGCAGCGCCACCAGGCGCTCATCGCTCAGCAGCGCAATGCCTTCACTTTGCGTATGCACCGCGCTTTGAGCTGGTTGCAGCGCGCCGAAGCGGCAGGCACCGATGACGATGTGGCCTTTGTCTGTCTGTGGATTGCCTTCAATGCGGCGTATGCGCAAGACCTGGGCAGCCAGGTGGACAACGCTTCGGAGCGGCAAACCTTTCGCAACTTTGTCGATCAGGTTTGCCAGTTGGACGCGGACAAATCCCTGTCGCAACTGGTGTGGCAGGTGTTCCCCGGCCCGGTGCGCGTTTTGCTGAACAACCAATACGTGTTCCAGCCGTTTTGGGATGCGGTGAACAACCCGCGCAGCGACGGCAGCATTCCTGAGCACTGGCGCGAGTCGTTTGAAGAAGCACGCCAGCGCGTCCACCGTGCCTTGGCGCAGCAAGACACCGAGCGCGTGCTCTACGAGGTGTTTGTGCGCCTCTATACCTTGCGCAACCAGTTGATGCATGGCGGCTCCACTTGGAACAGCTCCGTGAATCGTGCCCAGGTGCGCGATGGCCGCGCGTTGATGGCCCGGGTGCTGCCCGTCATGCTGGCGGTGATGATGAACCACCCCGCCCAGTTTGAAGGCAGGCCGTTTTATCCTGTGGTTAAGGATTAAAAACGGCTCTAGCCCTTATGTGGTAAGCGCAAGCAGCTATTAAAAAAGAAGCAAAAGGGATTGCTGCAATCCCGGTGTTGGTAATAGCGCGGGGTTCATGCAAGGAAATGTGCAGTGCATCAGCTGCACGGTCATGGTTTCGACTCTTCCTGTCGTACATCTCTTGTAGAGTGATGGTGCTCCTTCGCTGCCATCCTTCGTACCAGCTTTTATTTCCATGCGTGGCATTTTCAAGCACGAAAAATCAGTCTGATATTTTGTGGCCAAGATTGAGTTTTTAGTCCATTAAATTGAGGAGATGCAATGTTAAAACAGATAAATAAATACTTGATCGGTCTGATTTTTTGTTTTATACCAATATTTTCTTGGGCTGCCAAAATTGCGTTGCCAACAGCCCTTGCACATACATATTACAGCTTTGAAGATAGGGGGCCTTTTTATAATATTGACATCTACGTTAAGTGGGAGGTTCAGCCAACCACGTATACGGGGACTTATGCTGGATTTCAATTTTATTTCCAAAATGGGGGTGGTGGATATTTTGGTACTCAAATAGATGCTTATGGTAAAAAGGCAATTTTTTCTATCTGGGATGCTCAAGGCACATCGATGACTGCGTTGCCTTTAAATGGGTGCAATCGTTTTGGTCATGAAGGTAGTGGGTCTCAGTGTATTAAGCCTTATGAGTGGGTGGCTGGGCGCGAATACATGATCAGAATATGGGTTTTGGATAAAAATGCCAGTGGGGTTAATTGGGGGGCATGGATAAAAGATACGGTTACTAATGAAGAAACACTCATTGGAGTTATAAATTTAAAGAATAGTAATGGCTACGAAGGGTATGGCTGGCTTACCTCTGGCGCCATAGGATTTAGTGAGCACTATGGTTATGGTTCTGTAGATGCTTGTCATCTACTTCCGTATTCAAAGATTACATGGCGAGGCCCGTATGCAAATAACAATGAATTTATGGCCAGCCGAGTAGAATCAAGTTTTGCGAGTA
>CAYTWY010000025.1:0-20391 GCA_964440925.1 uncultured Propionivibrio sp.
CCAGCTGGTGTTCTCCGGCGGCATCTTCTCGCTGCCGGCGTGGTGCAAGCCCCTGTCGAACTTCACGATCTCCCGCTACGGCATCACCTGCATCGCCGCGCAGGCGGATTACAACAGCACGCCCATGGTGACGGCGTGGAACACCGTGCAGAAGATGAAGGATAAGTCGATCGGCGGCGCCGTGCAGCTCGGGCAGGCGCTGGATTTGAGTGACGGACGGCGGATTTTCATTCATCGGTGCATTATACCGGCCTCTCTTCCGGTAGAATCGCCGCTTTCATCCCGGCCTTGAAGTTCATGGAATACCTTGCCGTAGCGGTCGATTTCATCCTGCATCTGGATACGCATCTGGCCTTGCTGGTGCACAATTACGGGCTGTGGATCTATGCCATCCTGTTTGCCATCGTCTTCGGCGAAACCGGGTTTGTCGTGACGCCCTTCCTGCCCGGCGATTCGCTGCTCTTTGTCGCTGGTGCGCTGGCGGCCGTCGGCGGCATGGATATCGCGTTGCTGCTCGGGGTGCTGGTTCTGGCCGCAGCGAGCGGCAACATGCTCAATTACCAGATTGGCCGTTTTCTCGGGCCGCGCGTCTTCAAATGGGACGATTCGCTGTTCTTCAACAAGGCGGCGCTGCAGAAAACCGAAGCCTTTTACGAAGCGCACGGCGGCAAGACCTTGGTTATTTCGCGCTTCCTTCCCTTGTTCCGAACCTTTGCGCCTTTCGTTGCCGGCGTCGGACGGATGGATTATCCACGTTTCCTTTTTTTCAATCTGGTCGGGGCGCTGCTCTGGGTCTTCAGCCTGACCCTGGCCGGGTATTTCTTCGGCAATCTGCCCTGGGTGCAAAAGAATCTCAGCCTGGTGATCCTCGGCATCGTTTTCGTGTCGCTGATTCCGGCGGCTTTTGGCTGGCTGCGCCAGCGCCGGCTACACTAGAGCGCTTTGCGACAAGGAGGTGGCGTGCGACAGATTGCTCTTCATGGACAGGCGCTGGGCGACGGAAAGCGTCCGCTGATCTGCGTGCCGCTGGTGGCGACGACGTGCGCCGCACTGCGGGACGAACTGGCCGTTGTTCTCGGCAAGCGACCCGATATCGTCGAATGGCGGGTCGATTTTTTTGCCGAACTGGCCGATTCTGCCGCCGTTCTGGCGACGGCGCGTGCCTTGCGGGCAGCGGCAGGCGGCATTCCGCTCCTGTTTACGCGGCGGGCGGCGCATGAGGGTGGCGAGCGCATCGCTCTGTCCGAGGCGCAGGTGCTCGACCTCTATGCCGAGGTTTGCGCCAGCCGCTGCGTCGATGCCATCGACTATGAGCTCAGTCATCCGGCGGCGTCCGTGGCACGCTTGCGCCAGATCTCGCGCGCCCACGATGTGGCGATGATCCTGTCTTTCCACGATTTTCAGGCAACGCCGGACATGGCCACCCTGCTTGGCAAGTTTGCCGAGGCCGAGCGCCTGGGCGCCGATGTCGGCAAGGTGGCAGCGATGCCGCGTTCGCCGTCTGATGTGCTGACGCTGCTTGAGGCGACCTGGCAGGCGAGCGGGCAGCGCACCATCCCGCTGATCAGCATGGCGATGGGGTCTCTCGGTGCGCTCTCGCGCGTTTTTGGCGGCGACTACGGTTCGGCGCTGACTTTCGCTGTCGGTCAGGCCAGTTCGGCCCCCGGGCAGATCGACATCGAGCGCCTGCGCGCGGCGTGGGCCGCACTGCCTGTGGCGTAACTTCACCGAAGGAGGTGCGATGCGCAATGCGACCATCCGGCAGTTGCAGATTTTCTCGGTGGCGGCGGCGCACATGTCGTTCGCTCGGGCGGCGGAACAATTACACCTGACGCATTCGGCGGTTTCGCTGCAGATCAAGCAGCTGGAAGAGGTGTGCGGCGACCAGCTGTTCGACCGTATCGGCAAAAAGGTCTTTTTGACCGAGGCGGGTGAAATCCTGCTCGATCATGCGCGCAAGATCCTGCAACTGCTCAAGGATGCGGACGAGTCGCTGACGGCCTTGAAAGGCCTGCGCGGCGGGCGGGTCACGGTGGCGGTGACGAGTCATGCCGAGTTCTTTGCCCCCGGTCTGCTGGCCGATTTCCGCAAGCTGCAGCCGGATGTCGGGGTGCGCCTGCGCGTGCATAACCGCGAGGAAGTGACCCGGCTGCTGGCGTCCAACGCCGTCGATCTGGCCATCATGGGGCGTCCGCCAGCGAGCATGGAAGCCGAGGCGGTGAGTTTCGCCCCGCACCCGCTGGTGATCATCGCCAACGCGACGCATCCGCTGGCGCGGCGCAAGCGGGTGAGCATCGAGGAGCTGGCGGCCGAAACGATGATCGTGCGCGAATATGGCTCGGGAACGCGCACGGCGATGGAATCGTTTTTCCGCGAACACGCCATCGAACCGCGCATCGACATGGAAATGGGCAGCAACGAGGCGATCAAGCAGGCGGTAGTTTCCGGTCTGGGCATCAGCTTCATTTCGCAGCATACGCTGGGCGTCGAACGGAGTGCCGGGCGGCTGGCGATCCTCAAGGTCGAGGATACGCCGGTGATGCGCCGCTGGTTCCTGGTGCGGCTGAAAAGCAAGCGTCTGACCCCGGCGCTCAAGGCTTTCTGGGACTTTGTCCTCGCCTCGGCGCCGGAATACCTGAAGCGGCTCGGTTGAGGGCTGCGCCTGGCGCGGCGCAAGGCATGAAAAAACTACCCGCAACGGCGCAAAACGGTTAGACTTGGCGGGCACGGGGTTGCCGGTTTTTGAACACGGATTCGCTGGGGCTGCGGCTTTCCGCCTGAGCGAATCGCCTGTAGAGTGGACGATATGCGTAAACACCTGTTGAACCTGTACCGCTTGAGTTTTCTCCTGCTGCTGGCCTTGCCGGCCTGGTCGGCGCCGACCAGGGTCGTTTATAACAAAGGCGAGCGACCGCATCACGTCAAACTGCTCAAGGAAATCCTCGAACACACCAAGGACATGGGGCCGTACGAGCTGCAGGCTTCGGATACGACCTTCGGTTCGTCGCGCCTGATCGACGAGGTGGCCGACAACGGCGGCGGAGCGAACATCCTGACGCGCGCGCCGGCGACCAGCGAAAAGGAAATGGAGCGCCTCCTGCCGATCCGCATCCCGCTCGACAAGGGCTTGCTCGGTTACCGCATCCTGCTGGTGCGCAAGCAGGATCTGCCCAAGTTTGCCGCGGTCAATTCGGTCGAAGATCTGAAGAAATTCCGCATGGGGCAGGGGTCGCACTGGGTCGATGCGACGGTGCTGGAAAAGGCCGGGTTCAACGTCATCGGCGGCTACTATCCGGCCGGTCTGCGGCGCATGCTCAACGAAGACCGTTTCGACATGATCGCGCGCGCCATCTGGGAAGCGCCGAAGGAACTCGAAGAAGTCGCCAAGGACATGCCGGATCTGGCCGTCGAGCCGACCCTGGTGCTGCATTACCCGTTCGCGCGTTATTTCTGGGTCAGTCGCAAGGGTGATGGGCCGGATCTGGCGCGGCGCATCGAAACCGGCCTGCGCCGGATCATGGCCAACGGAACCTTCGACCGCCTGTTCGACGAGTTTTACGGCGCTTTCGTAGAGCAAACCAATCTGCGCAGCCGTCGCGTGTTCGAGGCCGGCAATGCCCTGTTGCCGCCGGATACGCCGCTCGACGACAAATCGCTGTGGTTCAACATGCGTTCGCCGGAAAATGCTTCCGAGCCGCCGGCGAAGAAGAAAAAGCAGAAATAAGCCCTCCCCGAATCGGATTCGATAGGAAAAAACATGGACGCTCTCAATAGCAAAAGTATCAGTTTTCGCCTGAACATCATTTTCATGGTCATTGTGACCGTGGTGTCGCTGGTTTCCAGCGGCTTCAATTATGTCAAGCTGAACCGGGCGCTGAATGCCGATTTGAATGGCGATGTGGCGGCGGCCGAAGGGCGGCTGCAGACCAACCTGTCGTTGCCGTTGTGGAACGCCGACAAGCCGGTGCTGGTGAGCATGCTGAAGGCCGAACTGGGGTCGAATTTCGTTCAGGCGATCACCATCCGCACGCCGAAGAACTGGATCATCGGCGTGCAGCGTGACAAGGACGGCAAGATTTCCGAAGTGAGCGAGGACGTCGCGCCGGGCAAGCTGCAGGCGAAAGAAGGCGAGATCGTGTATACGGAAGGCAGCCAGAGCAAGAACATCGGTAAATACACGTTCGTCTATTCGCGTGCCGGGGTCGATTCGGCGCTCAATGCATCGATCGTCGAAATGATCGTCCAGGTCATCGTCTTCAACGTGGTGCTGCTGGTGGCGCTGTCGCTGACCATGGGCGCGCTGGTGATCCGGCCGCTACGCCGGGTGAGCGAAGCGCTGCGCAACATCGCTGAAGGCGAAGCCGATCTGACGCGGCGCCTGGTCAGCCAGAGCGACGACGAGTTTGCCGAAGTGGCGCACTGGTTCAATACCTTTGTCGAGCGCATCCAGGATGTGGTGCGTGACGTGAAGAACGGCGTTGGCGAGCAGCTTGCCGCAGCGCGCGAACTGACCGTCTCGGCGGACAAAGTGCGCGATGCCTCGCGGGCGCAGACCGATACGGTGCAGGCGACGGCGGCGGCGATCGAGGAAATGACGGTGAGCGTGGCGCATATTGCCGATAGTACCGGCGGTGTCGAGGGTGAAACGCGTCAGGCGGCGAGCACGGCGAGCGACGGGGCGCAGTCGGCCGAACGCGCCGCCGGGGAAATCCGCCAGATTGCCGAGGTCATCGGCATGGTGAGCAAGACGGTGGGCGATCTGGCCAACCGTTCGGCGGAAATCGGCGGCATCGTCAATGTGATCAAGGAGATCGCCGATCAGACCAACCTGCTGGCGCTCAATGCGGCCATCGAGGCGGCGCGCGCCGGCGAGCAGGGGCGCGGTTTTGCGGTGGTGGCCGACGAGGTGCGCAAGCTGGCCGAGCGGACTTCGCACGCGACGCAGGAAATCAACAGCAAGATTGCCGCCGTGCAGGGCGATACCTCGCAGGCCGTGGTCGGTATCGATGACGCCAACCGCAAGGTGGAGAGCGGGGTGAAGAGCGCGCACAGTGTTTCCGAGGCGCTGCGCGAGATCGAACGCCAGTCGCGCGCCACGGTCGGGCACGTCGGGACGATTGCCACGGCGGTCAATGAGCAGAGTAGCGCCAGCCAGAGCATCGCCAGCAATATCTCGCACATTGCCCAGGTGAGCGAGGAAAACGAGACCATTGCCCAGAACACGAACAGTATTTCGCAGCGCCTGGCCGAGACCGCCAACCGTCTGGACGAGATCCTGCGGCGCTTTACCGTTTAAGTTTTTTCTTTGTTGCGATCCTGTTTGAAAAAAGGAAATGAACAGGATATATTGCGGAGGCACAGGACGACGATTCTTGTATCGAGGTTTTCAAGAGGGTTGTTTTTGTCGTGTTTTTCATTTCACTAAAAGAGAGGTCAGAGAATGGAATCAATCAGCAGCATGGGGAAAATGAAAACGATCGCGCTGAGTATTGCGCTTGCCGCCGGCTTGGCTGCGTGCGCCAGCACCGGTCCGGTCGGGCACTATCAGACCAAGACGCCGTATGCGCCGCATCAGGACATGGCGACGTACGAAAAGGCGCCGGACGGCTACAAGCAGGTGCTGTTCCAGGGCGCATGGCGTCACGGTTCGCGCGGCCTGAGCAGCCCGAAATACGATCTCGTGATGTACGAGATGTGGAAGCAGGCCAAGAAGGACGGTGGCCTGACCGCGCTGGGCGAAGAGCTGGGGCCGAAGCTGGTGGCGATGACCAAGGCCAATGCCGTTCTCGGTTATGGCGTCGAGGGCGTCAAGAATCCGGGTTACGGCAACCTGACCTCGATGGGCATGCTTGAGCACCAAGGCATGGGCAAGCGCACGGCGACCCGCCTGAACGATTACTTCAAGAAGGCGCTGGGCGAAGGGCGCAAGCTGGTCATGGTTAACTCTGGCCAAGACCGTGCCCGTGAGAGCGGCGAGAATTACATCAAGGGCTTCTTCTCGGTGATGCCGGAAGCGAAGGCCGCTCTGGTTCTGCCGCCGGCTCCCGGACCTTTTGCGGATCAGAAGCCAGGTAAGCTGGGTTCCGACGTCTACATGCTCTACTCGCAGAAGATGAAGAAGGACGACAAGATCGCCGAAGTCAAGACCGAGCCGTACTACAGCGCCTGGAAGGCCGGCATGGCCTACCTCAAGTACAGGAAGGATCCTGACTACAAGGCCGCGCAAAAGGCGGTTGAGGAAGCCCCGTGGGCGCAAGGCGTAGCGCGTGAAGTCATGGAAACGCTGTTTACCAAGGCCTTCCTCGACAAGCTGGACAAGGGCGGCTATCACTTCACCAATGCGGTCGAAGGTTCGGTGACCACGCCTGACGGCAAATTCACCAAGAAGTACAAGGGCAATGGCGAAACCAAGATCGCCAGCTCGGTCGATGCCGTGTCCATGCTTTATGAACTGTACATCATCGGGCCGTCGATCACGCCGGAAACCGGAGTCAGCTTCAACGAGTACATCACGCCGAAGCAAGCTTTGGAACTGCAACAGATCGGCGATGGCGACAATTTCTACAAGCAAGGGCCGAGCCTGGCCGAGTCGAAGGGCGTGACCTGGAAGATCACCCAGTATCTGCTCGACGATTTCTTTGCTGAAGTCGACAAAGTGGCCAAGGGCGACAAGACCGCTGCCGCCAAGATCCGCTTTGCGCACGCCGAGCAGTTGATCCCGTTTGCTACCATCCTGGGCATCAAGGATGCCGCTACCCCGTTGCCGAAGTCGGTGCCTTACTCGTACAAGACCAGCAACTGGCGTGGTGAGTATGTTACTCCGATGGCGGCTAACGTTCAGTGGGATGTCTACGCCAACGACAAGGGCGGCATGATCGTCAAGATGCTGCATCACGAGAAAGAAACCGACTTCAAACCTGAGTGCGACAGCGCCAAGATCAAGCCGGACAGCAAGTTCTACGACTACAAGAAACTGCGCGCCTGCTACGGTTACAAGTAATATCGTTTGACGTAGTTTAAATGACGACCCTGCGGGGGAAATTCCCCCCCGCAGGGTCGTTTTAACTTAGAGGAGTCATTCAAAATATGATCAGTATGGGAAAAATGAAGACAATCGCGCTGAGTATCGCGATTGCCGCTGGCCTTGCGGCCTGCGCTAGCGGGCCGGTTGGTCACTACCAGACCAAGACGCCCTATGCACCACAGCAGGACATGGCGACGTATGAAGCCGCTCCGGCAGGCTATGCCCCGGTCTTTACCCAAGGGTTTATGCGGCACGGTTCACGTGGGTTGAGCAATCCAAAATATGATTTCGCCATGTATGAGATGTGGAAACAGGCGAAAAAAGATGGCGGATTGACCAAACAGGGTGAAGGCCTTGGCCCCAAACTGGAAGCCATGATGCAAGCCAACGCGCTGCTCGGTTACGGTGTTAAAGGGATCAAGAATCCGGGTTATGGCAACCTGACTTCGATGGGCATGCGCGAACATCAGGAGATCGGTGGACGCATGGGCGTGCGCTTGTCAGATTATTTCAAGAAAGCGATTGCCGATGGACGCAAGATCGTCGTGATCAATTCCGGCCAGGATCGTGCGCGTGAAAGTGGTGAAAATTACGTCTTGGGTTTTCTGGCGAAATTTCCCGAAGCTGCACCGCTGGTGACAATACCGCCAGCACCCGGGCCCTTCGCTGGAAAGAAAGCGGGCAAGATGGGTTCCGATCACTACATGCTTTATGCGCATAAGATCAAGAAGGACGATCCGATTGCTGAAGCGAAAGTTCAGCCGTACTACAACTCCTATCTGGCTAGCCAGGCACATCAGAAATACCTGAAGAGCCCTGATTACCTGGAGGCTCTGCAAAAAGTGGAAGACGCGCCGTACGCGCAAGAAGTGGCACGCCAAGTGATGTCACGTTTGTTTACCACCGAGTTCCTGGATAAGCTGGATAAGGGTGACTACGCATTCAGCAATGCGGTTGAGGCTTCTTTCACAACGACCGACGGTAAATTGACCAAGAAGTACAAGGGGGACGGAGAAACAACCATCAAGAGTACAGCCGATGCGGTGTCCATACTCTATGAACTGTATATTATCGGACCGTCGGTGACGCCGGAAACCGGGGTCAGCTTCAATGAGTACATGACACCGGAAGAGTCTGAAAAGATTCAGCAGATGGGCGACGGCGACAACTTCTACAAGCAGGGCCCGAGTCTGGCTGAATCAAAGGGTGTAACCTTGAAGATCATGCAGTATCTGCTTGATGACTTCTTTGCGGAAATTGACAAAATCGCCAAAGGTGACAAGACGAATGCAGCCAAGCTGCGCTTCGCCCATGCCGAGCATGTCATTCCTTTCGTAGGCCTCTTAGGCCTTAAAGATGCGTCTACGCCTCTACCCAAGTCGGTTCCTTATTCCTACAAGAACAGCACTTGGCGTGGAGAAAAAATCGCACCGATGGCGACTAACGTGCAGTGGGATGTCTATGCTAACGACAAAGGTGGTTTGATCGTCAAAATGCTGTTTGTTGAGAAAGAAACCGACTTCAAGCCTGAGTGCGATAGCGCCAAGATCAAGCCGGACAGCAAGTTCTACGACTACAAGAAACTGCGCGCCTGCTACGGTTACAAGTAATCCGCGAAGCCTGATTTTTACTTCGCATCGACGACCCGGCTTGCCGGGTCGTTTTTTTTGTCCCATTCCGTTTATTGAGTATCCGCTTGCCGGCCTTGTGCCTTGTGGCGCAGCAAAGCGAGGCGGGTGCTGCTCCGTGGCGCTGTGGGGCGAGGGGGCGCCGGTAGCGCTTGGCGACGGACAAAGAAAAAGCCGACGGGAAGACCCGTCGGCTTTGGCGGTTCAGCCCGCCGGCCGCTGATGCGGCCGGGGCTGGCGCGTTTTAGTCGTGCGCCAGATAGCTTTCGACGTAGGGACGGCCATAGAACGAATCGAGCAGCAACTGCTTGAGCTCCGAGATCAGCGGGAAGCGCGGGTTGGCGCCGGTACATTGATCGTCGAAGGCCTGCTCGGCGAGGTTGTCCACTGCCGCCAGGAAGGCCGCTTCAGAGACGCCCGCGGCCTGGATGGAGGCCGGGATGCCGAGCGCGTGTTTGAGTTCCTCGACCCAGGCGACCAGGTTCTCCATCCGCTCTTCGTCGTTCTTGCCCTTGATGCCGAGGTGCTTGGCGATCTGTCCATAACGGCAGCAGGCCTGCGGACGGTCATACTGGCTGAAGGCCGTCTGCTTGGTCGGAATGCTGACCGCGTTGTAGCGGATCACATTGCAGATCAGCAGGGCGTTGGCCAGACCGTGCGCCAGATGGAATTCCGCGCCGAGCTTGTGCGCCATCGAGTGGCAGACGCCGAGGAAGGCGTTGGCGAAGGCAATGCCGGCCAGGGTGGCGGCGTTATGTACCTGTTCGCGCGCTTTCTGGTTCTTTGCCCCTTCGGCGAACGAGGCCGGCAGGTAGTCGTGCAGCAGTTTCAAGGCCTGCAAGGCCTGTGCATCGGAGAACTCGTTGGCCATCACGGAAACGTAGGCTTCCAGCGCGTGCGTTACTGCGTCGATACCACCGAAGGCGGTCAGGCTCTTGGGCAGGTTCATGACCAGGTTGGCGTCGATGATGGCCATGTTCGGGGTCAGTTCGTAATCGGCGATCGGGTACTTGACGCCGGTCTTCTCGTCGGTCACCACGGCAAACGGGGTGACTTCCGAGCCGGTGCCGGAGGTGGTCGGAATGGCGACCAGCGTCGCCTTGCTGCCCATCTTCGGGAACTTGTAGATGCGCTTGCGGATGTCCATGAAGCGCAGTGCCAGATCCTCGAAATGCACGTCCGGATGCTCGTACATGACCCACATGATCTTGGCCGCATCCATCGGCGAACCGCCGCCCAGGGCGATGATTACGTCCGGCTGGAAGCTGTTCAGGATATGCACGCCCTTGCGCACGACATCGAGCGTCGGATCGGCCTGCACTTCGTAGAAAAGCTCGACGGCCATGCCCAGTTGCTTGAGGATGCGGATTGCTTCATCACAGTAACCGCTGTTGAACAGGAAGGCGTCGGTGACGATGACCGCGCGTTTCTTGCCTTTCAGGTCTTCCAGGGCGAAGGGCAGCGAACCGCGGCGGAAGTAGATGGAACGGGGAAGTTTGTGCCACAACATGTTTTCGGCTCTCTTGGCGACAGTTTTCTTGTTGATCAGGTGTTTCGGGCCCACATTCTCGGAAATCGAGTTGCCGCCCCAGGATCCGCAGCCCAGGGTGAGCGACGGCGCCAGCTTGAAGTTGTACAGGTCGCCGATACCGCCTAGCGAGGACGGGGTGTTGATGAGGATGCGCGCCGTCTTCATGCGGTCACCGAAGAAGCGGATGCGTTCGAGTTGCAGATCCTGGTCGGTGTATAGCACCGAGGTGTGGCCGATGCCGCCCAGGGCAACGAGTGCTTCGGCCTTGACGATGGCGTCGTTGAAGTCCTTGGCGCGGTACATGGCCAGCGTCGGCGAGAGCTTCTCGTGCGCGAAGGCTTCTTCCACGCCGACCGAGCTGACTTCGCCGATCAGTACCTTGGTATAGGGAGGTACCTTGATGCCGGCCATTTCGGCGATGCGCAGCGCGGACTGGCCGACGATGTTGGCGTTAAGATGGCCGTCGATCTGGATGACCTGGCGCACGGCCTGCGTTTCCTTCTTGTTCAGGATGTAGCCGCCGGCATTCGAGAAACGCTCCTTGACCGCGTCGTAGATACTATCGACGACGATGACCGACTGTTCGGAAGCGCAGACGACGCCGTTGTCGAAGGTCTTGGACATCAGGATCGAGGCTACGGCGCGCTTGATGTCGGCCGTTTCGTCGATGACCACCGGGGTGTTGCCGGCGCCGACGCCGATTGCCGGTTTGCCCGAGGAATAGGCGGCCTTGACCATGCCCGGCCCGCCGGTGGCGAGGATCAGGTTGATGTCCGGGTGGCGCATCAGCTGGTTGGAGAGATCGACGGTCGGATGATCGACCCAACCGATGATGTCGTCCGGGGCACCGGCGGCGACGGCGGCGTCGAGCACCAGCTTGGCGGCGGCGCAGGTCGATTGCTTGGCGCGCGGGTGCGGGCTGAAGATGATGCCGTTGCGCGTCTTGAGGGCGATCAGCGCCTTGAAGATGGCCGTCGAGGTTGGATTGGTGGTCGGCACGATGCCGCAGATGATGCCGATCGGTTCGGCGATGGTGATCGTGCCGCCGTCGTCGTCTTCCTCAAGGATGTCGCAGGTCTTCTCGTCCTTGTATTTGTTGTAGATGTACTCGGAAGAAAAGTGGTTCTTGATTACCTTGTCTTCCAGAATGCCCATGCTCGTTTCATTGACCGCCATGCGCGCCAGGGGGATGCGTGCGTCGGCTGCGGCCAGGGCGGCGGAACGGAAAATCCGGTCGACCTGTTCCTGACTGAACGTGGAAAAAGCCTGTTGGGCTTTCTTGACGCGGGCGACGAGCTCGTCGAGCTCCTGTGCCGTTTTCGTTACCATGATGATTACTCCAGGTTGATAAAAAATCGTTCAAAAAATCGTTCTGCATCGGGCGCGGGCTTGCATTTCGAACCCCTACCGGGGTGTGACTGCAAAAGCGCCAAATAATTCATGCCGGTCGTCCTTTCGCGCGCAAGGCGGGCGGGCTGATGGATGTCGCGTTCAGCGGCGTGGCGAATCCCCCCAGTGGTCGTACAGGATGCGGCGCCCGAGCGAATGGATACGGCTCTCCAAACAGCGGGCGCATTGTCCGGCGCTGTCGTCGAGGCAGGGTTTGCCGTCGTACAGTGTGTATTGACGGCGCACGCGTAGCGGCGTGGTTTGCGGCATGATGACATTGGCGCCGAAGCGCAGTCCCTGCTCGCGCCCATCCTCCGCCAGGGTCTGCAGGGCAGTGGTGGCGGCAATGTTGATCGAGGGCAGCAGCAGGCGCGTGGCGGCGATCATGCGCAGCCCCAGCTGCAGGCGCCGGTTGGCGTCGGGAAGGCTGTCGCTGCTGGCCAGAACGGCCTGGGCGTGGGGAATGTAGGGCCCCATGCCGATCATGTCGGCGCCGATATCGCGGAAGAACAGGACGTCGTCGACCAGATGGTCGATCGTTTGTCCCGGCAGGCCGATCATCACCCCGGTGCCGACGCGGTAGCCGATGGTTTTCAGGCTGCGCAGGCAATCGACGCGCGCGGCCCAGCTCTGCGTTGGCGGGTGCAAGGTGGCGAACAGTTCGGGCGAGGAGCTTTCCATGCGCAGCAGGTAGCGGTGTGCGCCGGCGTCGAACCATGCCTTGTAGGTCTCCGCCGACTGTTCGCCGACACACAGGGTGATGCCGACGCCTTGCGGCAGCGCCTCGCTTTGCGTGGCGGCCTTGATGGCGCGGATGGCCTCGCCAATGAAACGGGTGAAGCGGGCGTCGCGCCGTTCGCCGGATTGCAGTACCACCGAACCGTAGCCTTGTTCGCCGCACCAGCGTGCGGTGGCGACGATTTCGTCAAGGGTCAGGGTGTAGCGGCTGACTTCGTGGTTGCTGCGCCGGATGCCGCAGTAGTAGCAATCGGAGGTGCAGCGGTTGGAAAATTCGATCAGCCCGCGCAGGCGCACGCTGTCGCCGCAGTGGGTCAATAGCGCCTGTTCGGCGGCCTGACGGATGATTTCGATCTCGTCTTCATGCTGTGTGGCGAGAATGTGGTACAGCGTGTTGCGGCCGGGCGGCGCGGCGCGCAAGCGTTCTGCCAGTGCCTGCGCACTGCCGCCGGGAGGGCAAGGAGGCGGTGCCGGGTTTTTCCTCCAGGCGATGCGCTGTGTGGCGCCGCTATTCATCATGCGTTTCTTCCTTCAAGCCCTTGCCGGTAGGCCTGTAGGGTGGCAGGGAAACATTCGAGCGCGCGTTCGAGAACGCCCTGCGCGACCGAAATGGCCATGCCATAATTGGTCATCGGTACGCCCTGCTGCGCGGCGCGGTATTGGCGTACCAGAATCTGTTTGCGCGTCACGGTGCAGCCGCCGCATTGCACGACGAGGGCGTAGGGCGAGAGGTCTTCCGGGAAGTCCTTGCCCGACCTGACGTCGATGTCCAGATGTCCGCCGGCGAACTGGCGCAGCCAGCGCGGAATCTTGACACGCCCGATGTCGTCGGCCAGGGCATGGTGCGCACAGGCTTCGGCGATCAGCACCCGGTCACCCGGTTTGAGGCGCGAAATGGCGCCAGCGCCGGCGGCCAGTGCCGGCATGTCGCCCTTGAGGCGGGAGAGGAGAATCGAAAAGGTGGTCATGCGGACATCGCGCGGGGTGTCGGCAGCGACTTTCAGCACCACCTGCGAATCGCAGACCACGAGCTGCGGCGGCTGCTTCAGCCTGGCCAGCGCATTGGCCAGTTCGCGTTCCTTGACCATCAGGCTGAGTGCGTCGCTGTCGAGGATGTCGCGCAGGGTTTGCACTTGCGGCAGGATCAGCCGTCCCTTGGGCGCGCCAAGGTCGATCGGCACGACCAGCACCACCAGCTCGCCGGGAGAAATCAGGTCGCCGATCAGGCGCGCGTCGTCCAGACCGCTATCCGGCGCCTGGTGGAACAGCGCTTCCCTGAGCCGGTCGAGGCCGGAGCCATGCAGCGCCGACAGCGCGACGCATTCGATCTCCTGCGCCTGCAGGCGCGCTGTCTGCTCGGCGGCAGGCGCGCCGAGGTCGGCCTTGTTGAAGACGACGACGAGCGGCGTCCTGGCTTCGCGCAGGGTGGCAATAAGTTTTTCCTCGAAGCTGCCGAGCCCTTCGTGTCCGATCACGAGCACGGCAAGGTCTGTGCATTCGAGAACCTGGCGTGTTTTCTGCATGCGCAGTTCGCCGAGCGCGCCCTCGTCGTCGAGCCCGGCGGTGTCGATGAAGACCACCGGGCCGAGCGGCGCCAGTTCGAAGGTTTTCTCCACCGGGTCGGTGGTCGTTCCCGGCTGGTCGGAGACGATGGAGATCGCCTGGCCGACGAGCGCGTTCATCAGCGTCGATTTGCCGCTGTTGCGCCGACCGAAAAGGCCGATGTGCAGACGCAGTCCCTTGGGTGTTTCGCGCATGGTCATTCCCCGGTCGGCACAGGGCGGCAATAGCCGAGCGCGGTCATGGTATCGACTGAGAGCAGGCGGTCGAGAACCTGCGGGGCAAGCAGCTGGCGTTCAAGAACCACGGCGCGAATCGTCCGTCCGCTGCGTTCGGCTTCGCCGGCGATTTCTGCCGCCAGCGGGTAGCCGAGCGCCGGCACCAGCGCGGTGACCTGGGCGTGTGAGTGTTCGAGCAGTTCGGCGCAGCGTGCCGCGTTGGCCGAGAGACCGTCGATGCAGGCGGTGCGGAAAATCGAGCAGGCGCGTTCGAGCAGGGTGAGGTTGCCGAGCAGGGCATGGGCGATGAGGGGCAGGAAGGCGTTGAGTTCGAGCTGGCCGGATTGTGCGGCGAGCGTGACCGCCATGTCCTGACTGATCGCTTGCAGCGCGGCCTGGCCGACCGCCTCGCAGATCACCGGGTTAACCTTGCCGGGCATGGCACTGGAGCCGACCTGGACGGCGGGCAGGCTGATTTCGCCGAGTCCGGCGTGCGGGCCGGAAGCGAGCAGGCGCAGGTCGGAGGAGACTTTGAACAGATTGACGGCATGCGCCTTGAGAATGCCGGAAACTTCGACCAGCGTGTCGGCGTTCTGCGTCGCGTCGACAAGGTTTTCCGCACGCGCCAGCCCCAGGCGGGTGATCTCGCGCAGCGTTTCGCTGACGCGGAAAATGTAGTCGCGTGGCGCGGTCAGGCCGGTGCCGATGGCCGTGCCGCCGAGATTGACGACGCGCAGCCGTTCCTCGCATTTGAACACGCGCCAGCGGTCGCGCCCGAAAGCTTCCGCCCAGGCCGAAAATTCGGCGCCGAGCGTCACCGGGCAGGCATCCTGCAACTGGGTGCGCCCGACTTTGACGATGGCGGAGAATTGGTTTTCCTTGGCCTGCAGCGCCGTCTGCAAGGCGGCGATGGCTTTTTCCAGGCGTTTCAGGCTCTCGATCGCGGCGATGCGCAATGCCGTCGGAAAGACGTCGTTGGTCGATTGGAACAGGTTGACGTGCTGTACCGGATGCACGCGCCGGTATTCGCCGCGCCGGCCGCCGAGGATTTCTTCGGCACGGTTGGCCAGCACCTCATTGACGTTCATGTTGAGCGAAGTGCCGGCGCCGCCTTGCAGGGCGTCGACGACGACTGCGTCGTGCCACTGCCCGGCGGCCAGTTCGCGGCAGGCGTGAACGATGGCCTGGGCGATGTCCGCCGGCAGATCGCCCAGTTCGGCGTTGGTTTGCGCGCAGGCCTGCTTGACGAGCGCCATGGCGCGGATCAGTTCTGGCGCGCAGGGCCGACCGGTGAGCGGAAAATTGAGCCGCGCCCGCGCTGTATGGATACCGTACAGAGCGTCCTGTGGAACCTGAAATTCTCCGAGCGTGTCGGATTCGGTGCGCATGATTATTCCGTCAAAGCGGGTACTGCATCAAAGGAAACAACGATTCTGGTACGGGTGCTTGGTAATAATTGTTTGTTAATCAACAAAATACATCGCGTTTCCCGGAGCGGATGCGGGTCAGCATGCGTTCTGCCGTCTTGCGCGCCTTGTCGCCCATGCCCTGCAGTTCGCCGTCGATGGCTGCTTCGCCGGCGCAGCGCGCCGAGCCGGAAGCATAGTCGAGCAGGTATTCCTGGAAGGTGGTGACGGCGTTGGGGTCGCACTTGAGCTTGATCAGGCCGGGTTTGGCGAGATCCATGAAATCCTGCCCGGTGCGCCCGAGGCGATAGCAGGCGGTGCAGAACGAGGGGATGAAGCCCATCGTCGAGAGCTCCTGCACGATTTCTTCTAGCGAACGGTGGTCGCCGAGCTGAAACTGACCGCCAGCGGTTGCGCCTTCGCTGTAGCCGCCCGGATTGGTGCGGCTGCCGGCCGAAATTTGCGAAATCCCCAGGGCATAGCATTCGCGGCGGATGGCGGCTGATTCGCGCGTCGACAGGATAAGCCCGGTGTAGGGCACGGCCAGGCGCAGAATGGCGATGATCTTCTTGAAATCGGCATCGGATACCGCTGACGGGGGCGCAGTCGACAGATCCGAGCCATCGGCGGGCTCGATGCGCGGCACGCTGATGGTGTGGCAACCGACGCCAAAAACGTCTTCCAGGTGGCTGATGTGCTGCATCAGGCTGAGCAGCTCGAAGCGCCAGTCGTGCAGCCCGAACAGGACCCCCATGCCGACATCGTCCACGCCGGCCTGCATGGCGCGGTCGAAGGCCGAGGCGCGCCAGTCGAAATCACGCTTCTTGCCGGACAGGTGTACCGCGGCGTAAGTGTCGCGGTGGTAGGTTTCCTGGAACAGCTGGTAGGTGCCGATGCCGGCTTCCTTGATCTGGGCGAATTCCTCGACCGTGAGCGGCGCCAGGTTGACGTTCAGGCGGCGGATGTTGCCGGTCTTGTCGGTGACCTGATAGACCGCGTTGATGGCGTCGAGAATGTACTGGAAACCGCCGCGCGAGGCCGCGTAACCTTCGCCGGCGACCATCAGCAGGCGCTTGTGGCCCTGGCGCACCAGTTCAAAGGTGTCACGCTGGATGCCCTCCATGTCCAGCGCGGTACGCGTCAGCGTCTTGTTGGAACTGCGGAAAGCGCAGTAGGTGCATTCGTTGCCGCAGATATTGGAGATGTACAGCGGAGCGAAGAGCACCATGCGGTGTCCGTAAATCTGCTCCTTGACGCTACGTGCCGTTTCGAACAACGCCTCGATCTGTTCCGGCGCGGCGATGTGGCACAGCGCCGCCACTTCCGCCATGTCCAGACCCTTGAGTTCGCGTGCCTTGTCGAGGATGGCGCGAATCTGTCCGGCGTCGGTTCTTGCACTGCGCAGAATGTTTTCGACTTCGTCGGCCTTCAGCCACTCATTAACCCGATAATCCGTCATGTGTTACGTCCTTCAGCTTACGCTCAACATCGGTGAATCAAACTACGGAGAATTCGGGGGAGCGGGGAAAAACCATCGACCTGAATCAGGATCTGACTGTCAGGAGATGCCGCCCGGCGTTGTGGGCCGGACGGCGATGCGCCTGTCTTTCTGCTGTTCTCGCGGATGCTACGTAGGTTCCTGCGCTAGTTGCCACCCTGCTGTTTCAGTTCGTCCCAGTTGGCCTGAACATCGGCGTCAACGCCGAAGGGGCGCGAGCTGTAAGCGGTGTGCAGCATGCCACAGGCTTTTTCGGAGTGCGGCGTGCCCAGGTAATCGGCATACAGCTGCTGTACCTGCTGGTTGTTGTGCGACTGGCGCACCTTGGTGTTGCGGTCGATGTTGAAGATCGTCTCGCGCCGCTTCATGGCGTGCGGGATGTAGGCCTTCTTCGAACGCAGGGTGCCGCCGCCATCGACGCAGCCGCCGGGGCAGGCCATGATTTCGATGAAGTCGAA
This sequence comes from uncultured Propionivibrio sp., assembly GCA_964440925.1. Lineage (GTDB taxonomy): Bacteria > Pseudomonadota > Gammaproteobacteria > Burkholderiales > Rhodocyclaceae > Propionivibrio. The sequence goes on from CAYTWY010000025.1 coordinate 17,451, forward strand.
ATGGGCGCTGCCGTCGAGGACGGCCTTGACCAGTTCGCGCGTACCCTTCAGACCGTGACACATGGCAACCTTGATTTCACCGTATTCGCCGCCGAGATTGACGTTGGCCGAGCGCACGTTCTCGAAGCCGCGCAACTGCGCCACTTCGATGTGCTCCAGCTCCTTGCCGTTGATCACGTAGTACATGGTGCGCACAGCCGCTTCCATGACGCCGCCGGTGGTGCCGAAAATAGCGCCGGCGCCGGAGTATTCGCTCATCAGCGGGTCGTCGTAGGTCGACGGTTCGAGGTTCTTCAGGTCGATGCCCTCACGGCGCAGCAGGCGCGAGAACTCGCGCATGGTGAGCACGATGTCGACGTCGGGCGTGTTGTCGTTTGCCAGTCCGGCGCGTGCGGCTTCTTCCTTCTTCGCCGTGCACGGCATGATGGAAATGACGCGCATTTTCTTCACGTCGAAGCCACGCTTTTCGGCCAGGTAGGTCTTGGCGATCTTGCCCATCACCGCTTGCGGCGAGCGCGTGCTGGAGAGCATGGGCAGGATTTCCGGGTAATGCTTTTCGGCAAAGTTGATCCATGCCGGACAGCACGAGGTGAAGGTCGGACGCTTCGATTTCTTCAGGCGGCCGAGCAGCTCGGTGCCTTCTTCCATGATCACCACGTCGGCGCCGAAATTGGTGTCGAGGATCACGTCGGCGCCAATCTTGCGCAGGGCGGCGATGATCTGTCCTTCGACGTTGGTGCCGGCGGGCAGACCGAATTCTTCGCCGAAGCCGACGCGGATGGCCGGTGCCGTCTGGAAGACGGTGATGATGTCCGGGTCGGCCAGGTAGTCGAGAACCTCCTGCGTCTGGTCACGTTCGGACAGGGCGCCGGTCGGGCAGACCATGACACACTGGCCGCAGGTGACGCAGGGCGAGGCGTCGACCGAACCGCCCTTGAGACGGATGCCGGCGATATTGCCCCAGCCGGTCAGTTCCAGAGCGTCGACGTCCTGTACCTTGCGGCAGACCGCGACGCAGCGCTGACAACGGATGCAGCGGCTGCGGTCGTAGATGATCGGCTGGCTGCCTTCGTCTGGTGGCAGATCCTTCCAGCCTTCGGTGTAATGGAAACGAATCTGCTTCAGGCCGACCGAGTTGGCCGTGGCCAGCAGTTCGCAATTGCCGTTGCGCGAGCACGAGGCGCAGTCCTGATGGTGATCGGCCATGATCATTTCCATCTGCAACTGGCGCATTTCCTGCACTTTCGGCGTCCGCGTCATGACCTGCCAGCCTTCGCCCATCGGGGTATCGCAGGCGGTGATGTATTCCGGCGCGGCGCTGTTTTCCTTGTGTACTTCGACCAGACACACCCGGCAGGTGCCGGGCGCGTGGTCGATGTCGTTCAGTTCGCAAAGCGTCGGAATGAACACGCCGTTTTTGCGGGCGACTTCGAGAATGGTTTCATTAGCCTCGAACGCGAACTCTTTGCCGTTGATTTTTGCTTTCATGGGATTTCACTCTGAGAAGATGGGGGCTTTTATACAGCGTGCGTTTCGGGAGCGAGTTGCTTTTCGGTAACCACCGAATACAGACGGTAGCAGCGCAGGCAACGACTGGCTTCCTCGTAAGCCACTTCCTTGGAAATGACCAGATCCACCTCGGCAAAACTCTTGATCCGTTCTTCCGCGTCGAGTTCGGGGACGCGTGCCGGCTCGACATGCAGCGGCATGGTCTTCAGACACTCCTTGGCGAACATCTTGTTCTTCGCCAGCAGGTTCTGCATGCGCCGCGCCGGCTTGACGCTGATTTCTCCCTGCAGCAGGTAGTCGCGGATGCTGGCGGCAGCACGTTCGCCGTGGTCGAGGGCGTTGACCAGGGTCAAGGGGCCGAGGACGCAGTCGCCACCGGCAAAAACGCCCTGACGGGACGTCTCCAGAGTATCCGGATTGACCTTGATGCAGTTCCAACGGTCGCGCTCGATGCCGTGTTCCGGGCTGATCGTGTCTTTGTCCACCTGCTGTCCGATGGCGGCGACCACCAGATCGCAGTTCATGATGAAGTTCGAATCCGGCACCGCCTCGACATTGCGCCGCCCCTTGGCGTCGCGGTCGGTCTGGCGCATCTGGGTCATGTCGACGCCGGTTACCTTGCCGTTTTCAACCACCAGAGCCGCCGGGTTGGTCAGGCAATGGAAAATGACGCCTTCGTGTTCGGCGGCGATGATTTCGTCGTCCTCCGCCGGCATGTCCTCGACGGTGCGACGATAGATCAGGTGTACCGAGCGGGCGCCCATGCGCTTCGCCGAACGGACGCAGTCCATGGCCACGTTGCCGCCGCCGACCACCACCACGTCGCCCTTGACTTCGAAAGGCTCGCCGTATTCGACATGCTTGTGTACCTTGAGCAGGAAATCGACGCCGGAGCTGTAGCCTTCGAGTTTCGGGTCTTCGTTGCGCACGCCGAGCAGGGTGCCCTGGCTGGCGCCGTAACCGAGGAAAACAGCGTCATAACCGCTGTTGAGCAGATCGTCGACGCTGAAGTCTTTGCCCAGCTGCTTGCCGTAGAAGAAGTTACCGCCCAGTTCGCGCACGATGTCCTCGGTCTCGGCCTTGAGTACGTCTTTCGGCAGGCGGTAGGTCGGGATGCCGATCGAGGCCATGCCGCCGGCCGCTTTCTGGGCATCGAACACATCGACCTGAATGCCGTCGAGCAGGAGCTTGTAGGCGCAGGTGATGCCGGCCGGGCCGGCACCGATGACGGCAACGCGCTTGCTGTGCTGAACGGCGCTCTTCTGGAAGTGCAGGCGGTTCTTGAGCAGCGCCTGGTCGGCCGCGTAACGTTTGAGCATGCGGATGCCGACGGCGCCTTCAGCGCCCGTGCGCCGGCAGGCGGTTTCACAGAAGCGTACGCAGACGCGACCGCAGGTGGCCGCCATCGAGTACTTGTCGAGCACCACGCCGA
>CAYTWY010000026.1:0-20096 GCA_964440925.1 uncultured Propionivibrio sp.
CTGGAACGATTGATGAACTCGGCTAACACATAAGTCGACCTCGCTCCTTTCAATCGCTGGACGCTGCGCGGCTTTGTCACGTAGCGCCGGTTAGTTTTACGTACCTGACCGTCCGCTTTCCCAGAACACCAAAGACAGCTTTGGGTCGGTAAGAGACAGTGTTGAGTTTGTATGCATCCGGCAAGAAGCACTCTACAGGATGCCGGACAGTTTTCCGAAAGGATGTTTTACCCGTGACTAGAATCAAGATTTGTGGCCTGACCCGGACTCAGGATGTCCAGGTGGCGGTGGATGCCGGAGCCGATGCTATCGGCCTGGTGTTCTACGCGCCCAGCCCGCGTCATGTCGAGTTGTCGCAGGCCGCTGCACTGGCGCGGAGTGTTCCGCCTTTTGTCAGTATCGTCGGCCTTTTCGTCAATGCCGACCCGGCAATGGTCAGGGAAACGCTGGCCGCTGTTCCCATCCACCTGCTGCAATTTCATGGTGATGAAGATGAGGCGTACTGTAGCCAGTTCGCGCGTCCTTACATCAAGGCAGCGCGCGTCAGGCCGGGGATGGATTTGGTACAATACGCCTCTCGCTTCCCTTCGGCGCAGGCGCTTCTTCTGGATGCCTTTGTTGATGGGTATGGCGGTGGCGGCAAGGTCTTTGACTGGTCGCTGATCCCGGCGGATATCGGCAAGCCGATCATCCTCTCGGGTGGTCTGGATGCAGCCAATGTCGCCGAGGCCGTCGCCAGGGTGCGACCTGCGGCGGTTGATGTGTCTTCGGGTGTCGAGGCATCGAGAGGCATCAAGGATGCAGAGAAGATTCGTGATTTTGTGGCGGCCGTGCGTGCGGCCGGGCTGATGCCGAGCGATTGATTCGGAACAGGATAAGCAATGCGCAAGAGTTCTGGTGGACGTACCCGTACCTGCTGGCGACGTTTCTTCGCCGACCATGCCTGAGGCAGACGACAGTTTTCTGATCGTTTGTTTGCTTTGTTTTGCACTTGCCTCAAGGAGAAATTATGGTTGCCTCACATTATGACTTGCCCGACGCCCTCGGCCACTTTGGCCCTTATGGTGGCGTTTTTGTTGCTGAAACTCTGATCCCTGCCCTCGAAGAACTGAAACAGGCCTACGCCGAGGCGCAACGCGATCCGCTGTTCATCGCCGAGTTCGAATACGACCTCAAACATTATGTGGGTCGCCCGAGCCCGCTCTACCACGCCAAACGGTGGTCGGACATGCTCGGTGGCGCGCAGATTTATCTGAAGCGTGAAGACCTCAATCACACCGGTGCACACAAGGTCAATAACTGCATTGGTCAGGCCATGCTGGCTCGCCGGATGGGCAAGAAGCGGGTTATTGCCGAGACCGGTGCTGGCCAGCACGGCGTGGCGACGGCCACCGTGGCGGCGCGTTACGGCATGGAGTGCGTGGTCTATATGGGTTCCGAAGACATCCGGCGGCAGGCCGCCAATGTCTATCGCATGAAACTGCTGGGGGCCACCGTGGTGCCGGTTGAGAGCGGTTCGAAAACCCTCAAGGACGCCCTCAACGAAGCCATGCGTGACTGGGTAACCAATGTGTCCAGTACGTTTTACATCATCGGCACCGTGGCCGGGCCGCACCCTTATCCGATGATGGTGCGCGACTTCCAGTCCGTGATCGGCAAGGAGGCCATCGGTCAGATGCAGAACCAGTGCGAGCGTCAGCCGGATGCGGTGATCGCCTGTGTTGGCGGCGGTTCCAACGCCATGGGTATTTTCTATCCCTACATTCCGGTCGAAGGCGTGCGGCTGATCGGGGTCGAGGCCGCGGGTGACGGTATCGAGACGGGTCGCCATTCGGCTTCGCTGACGGCCGGACACCCCGGTGTCCTGCATGGCAACCGGACTTATCTGCTGCAGGATGAAAACGGTCAGATCATCGAGACACACTCGATCTCGGCCGGGCTTGATTATCCCGGCGTGGGTCCCGAACACGCCTGGCTCAAGGACAGTGGCCGCGCCGAATATGTGACCATCACCGATACCGAGGCTTTGCAGGCGTTTCACAACCTGTGTCGCCTGGAAGGCATCATCCCGGCGCTTGAATCAAGCCACGCCGTCGCCTATGCCGCCAAGCTGGCGCCCACCTTGCCGAAAGACAAGATCCTGCTGGTCAATCTCTCGGGGCGCGGTGACAAGGACATGCACACGGTCGCCGAAAAATCCGGCATCACGTTCTGAGGAGACCGATATGTCAAAAATTCAAGCCACATTCGAGCGTCTGCAGGCGCAAGGGCGCAAAGCGCTGATTCCGTTCATTACCGCCGGTGATCCCGATCCCTCGCTCACCGTTCCGTTGATGCATACGCTGGTTGAGGCGGGTGCCGACATCATCGAACTCGGGGTGCCGTTTTCCGATCCGATGGCCGACGGACCAACCATCCAGCGGGCGTCCGAACGGGCGCTGCGCAAGGGTGTCAGCCTGCGGCAAGTGCTGGGCATGGTGGCCAATTTCCGTGCCGATAACAATGAAACGCCGGTCGTTCTGATGGGCTATGCCAATCCGATCGAAGCCATGGGGGTGGATACGTTCGCGGCAGCGGCATTTGATGCCGGGGTTGATGGCGTGCTGGTTGTCGATTACCCGCCGCAGGAGAGTGCCGAGTTTGCCCAAGCGATGCATGCTCATGCGCTCGATCCGATATTCCTGCTGGCGCCGACGTCGACCAGTGCGCGCATTGCCGAGGTGGCCAGCCTGGCCAGTGGATACGTCTATTATGTGTCGCTGAAGGGGGTGACCGGTGCGGCGAGTCTCGATGTCGAGACTGTGGCCAAGCGCATTCCGGAAATCCATGCGGCGACGGGCGTGCCGGTCGGTGTCGGTTTCGGTATTCGCGACGCGGCCACGGCCGGCGCCGTGGCCGGCATTGCCGATGCCGTCGTGGTCGGGAGCCGGATCATCGAGGAAATCGAGCGAAGTACCGAGGCGGAAGTGTGCGCACGGGTGCGGGCGCTGGTGGCCGAGTTGCGTCAGGGGATCGACAAGGCGGTCGACGCACGCCGCTAGCGCCTGAGGACACGGATCGGCTATCTTCTGGTAGGCCGGCGCTTGTACTGAAGCCGATGGCCAGGATGGCGACTGTCTTCGGCAAGCCCGCGCCTTTTCCGGCGGATCCGGTAAAGGCCTGATGGATGCACTGCTTGCAGGAACGTGCCATGTGAACCAACCGAGATAAACCATATATACCGAAAACATGGCATGAAAACTCTCGCTGACTGGCTTGCGCATCTTGAGAAACTCCATCCCAGGGGACAGGCCGGGATCGAACTCGGTCTCGACCGGGTTGAACAGGTTCGTAACGTTTTGCGGCAGGAGGCGCACTGCCCCCTGATCGTCGTGGGCGGAACCAATGGCAAGGGGTCGACCTGTGCCTATCTGGAAGCGATCTACACCTTTGCCGGTTATCGGGTGGGATGCTATACCTCGCCGCATCTGCTGGCATACAACGAACGGGTGCGCATCGGGCGTGCGCCGATCAATGACGCTGCCTTGTGCCGGGCGTTCGCGCGCGTCGAGTCGGCGCGGCAGGCTGCCGGCAATGTGGCGCTGACGTATTTCGAATTCGGCACGCTGGCTGCCTGGGAGGCGTTTTATGAAAGCCGGGTGGAGGTGATGATTCTGGAAGTCGGACTCGGTGGCCGACTGGATGCGGTCAATGTTTATGACGCCGATTGTGCGGTGGTGACGGGAATTGCCCTCGATCATACCGATTGGCTGGGCGCGACGCGCGAGGCGATCGGTTTCGAGAAAGCCGGCATTTTCCGTTCCGGCCGGCTGGCCGTTTGTGCCGATGGCGCGCCGCCCAATTCCCTGCTCGAACATGCTGTGGCGCTCGATGCCGGGCTGCATCTTATCGGGCGCGACTTTTCCTTCGCGCGCAACAGCGATGGCTGGTCTTTTTCGGCGCCGGGTGGAGCTCTGGACGCGCTGCCCTGGCCGGCTCTGCGTGGCGAGTTTCAACTGGCCAATGCCGCTGCCGTCCTGCAGACGGTGCTTCTGCTCAGGGGGCGCTTGCCGGTGCCCGTTGCGGCGATTCGGCGCGGCTTGTGCGAAATGGAATTGCCGGGACGTTTCCAGGTGTTGCCGCGCCAGCCCGGAATGCCGACTGTCGTGCTCGATGTGGCACACAATCCGCAGGCGCTGGCGGCGCTGGCCGACAATTTGCAGCGCATGGGAACTTTTGCGCGCACTTTTGCCGTACTCGGCATGCTGGCCGACAAGGATATTGCCGGGGCGTTGCCTGTGCTGGCTGGGAAAATCGATACCTGGCTGCTGACCAGTCTGGAGGGGCCGCGCGCGGCCTCTTGCGTCACGCTGGCACAGATTGTCAAGCAATGCCATCTGGGTGGCGCGGTTGAGCAATTTGCTGCGCCGGACGCGGCGTTTGCGCGTGCAGCGAAGCTGGCCGGTGAAAATGATAGAATAGTGGTCTTCGGGTCGTTCCATACGGTAGCGGCGGTCATGCGGACGTTGCAGTGCCGCGCCGGGGCCTGATCAGACAGCGGTTCATTTTCGAAACATTTCAATTTCATTGAGAGCGATGTCCGATTCTTCCGACGCAAATCTGGATTTGAAAAAACGCGCCCGCCGTCGCTTGGTCGGGGCAGTGGCTTTCGCCGGCCTCGCGGCCATCGTCTTGCCGATGGTCATGGACGAGGAGCCGAAACCGCAGGTCGATGACGTTCAGATTCGCATTCCGGGGCAGGATCAGACGCCTTTCCCGGCGCGCATCGTCAGACCGCAAGGCACGCCGGCTGTTACCGATCGATCAGGAACGGCGGAAATGGCTCCCGCGCCTGCCCGGCCTTTGCCCGATGTGGCACAGGCGGTCGGAAAGCCGCTGGAGAAGAAAAGCGAACCTCTGCCCGGAAAATCCGGCCCGGAAAAACCGGGAAAGACCGAAAAAACCGAAAAAACCGAGAAACCTGAAAAACCTGAAAAACCTGAAAAACCTGAAAAACCTGAAAAACCTGAAAAAACTGCAGCCCGGCTCGGTGACAAGCCGAGCGGAGCTTCGTCCGCCGAAGCGCAACGGGGCGCCGCCGCCATTCTCAACGGCAAGTCGGCGGAAGCGAGCCGGACGAGCGCTTCGTCTTCGGGGCAATTCGTCATTCTGATCGGTGCTTTTGCCAATCCGGGCAATGTCAAGCTTCTGCAGGGCAAGATCGGTGAACTGGGGATCAAGGTATTTACCGAGCCGCTCGATTCGCCGGAAGGCAAAAAGACGCGTGTGCGTGCCGGCCCCTTCTCCAGTCGCGATGCCGCGAACAAGGCGCTTGAAAAAATGAAGCGCATCGGTGTCAACGGTGTTATCGCCGCCAAGCAATGACCGCTTTCGATTACGTTGTTATTGCCATTGTGGGTGCCTCCATCCTGATTGGCGTCTGGCGTGGCGTGGTGGGAGAGATCATCGCCCTCCTGGCCTGGGTGCTGGCGTTCTTCGCTGCCAAAACTTGGGGGGGCGAAGTGGCGCGTCAGTTTTTCACCGGCATTGCTGATTCGGGTATGCGCGTGGTGGCCGCCTGGGTGGCGGTTTTTGTCGTCGTTCTGCTGCTGATGGCGCTTGTCCGCCTGGCTATGCGCGGGTTGCTCAAGGCGCTTGGACTGAGCCTCAGCGACCGTCTGCTGGGCATCGTCTTTGGCGCGGCGCGGGGGATGATCGTGATTCTGGTGCTGGTGGCTGTTGGCGGCATGATTTCGCTGCCGCGCGAGAAATGGTGGAGCGAGGCGTATTTTTCGGCTCCTCTCGAAACAGCGGTGCTGGCCGGAAAACCTTGGCTGCCGCCGGAAGTGTCTAAACGAATTCGATTCAGGTAGGAAAATCTATGTGCGGGATTCTTGGGGTTGTCGCAACTACGCCGGTCAACCAGCTGCTCTATGACGGATTGATGGTGTTGCAGCATCGCGGACAGGATGCGGCGGGTATTGCCACCGCGGAAGGCGGCGCCTTCCACATGCATAAGGGCTCGGGCCTGGTGCGCGATGTGTTCCGCACGCGCAACATGCGCTCGTTGTCCGGTAATCTCGGTATTGCGCATTGTCGTTACCCGACCGCCGGGTCGTCGTCGGACTCGGCCGAATCACAACCGTTTTACGTCAATTCACCTTTCGGCGTCGTTTTGGCGCACAACGGTAACCTGACCAATACCGCGCAATTGCAGGAAGAGATGTTCCGGCAGGATTTGCGGCACATCAATACCAACTCCGATTCCGAGGTTCTGCTCAACGTCCTGGCGCATGAACTGCAGGCTTCGGCCAAGGGTTTTCGCCTCGATCTCGACACTATCTTCGCCGCCGTTGCCGGTGTGCATCGCCGTTGCAAGGGCGCCTATGCGGTCGTCGCACTCATTGCCGGCTACGGCCTGCTGGCGTTTCGCGATCCACACGGCATCCGGCCGCTGGTGGTCGGTGCGCATGAGACGACGAAAGGTACCGAATATCTTCTGGCATCCGAATCAGTGGCGCTCGATACGCTGGGTTTTACCGTGCTGCGCGATGTTGAGCCGGGCGAAGCGGTATTCGTCGATATGAACCATCAGATCCATTATCGCCAGTGCGCACAAACTCCCAGCCTGTCGCCGTGCATTTTCGAGTATGTCTATCTGGCGCGTCCGGACTCGGTGATCGACGGCGTTTCGGTCTATGAAACACGGTTGCGAATGGGGGAGCATCTGGCCGACAAAGTCGCGCAGTGCATTCCGGTGGCCGAGATTGACGTTGTCATTCCGATTCCCGATTCGAGTCGTCCCTCGGCGATGCAGCTGGCGCAACGCCTCGGTATCCCGTACCGCGAAGGCTTCGTCAAGAATCGCTATATCGGACGCACTTTCATCATGCCGGGGCAGGCGGTACGCCAGAAATCGGTGCGCCAGAAACTCAATACCGTGGCGCAGGAGTTCAAGGGCAAGCGCGTGCTTCTCGTGGACGATTCGATCGTGCGCGGCACGACCAGCCATGAGATCGTCGAAATGGCGCGTGCCGCCGGCGCGCTCAAAGTCTATTTTGCCTCGGCGGCGCCTCCCGTGCGCTATCCCAACGTCTATGGTATCGATATGCCGACGCGCGGCGAACTGATCGCCACTGGGCGTTCCGATGAGGAAATCTGCCGCGAGATTGGTGCTGATGCTCTGGTGTATCAGGATCTTTCCGCGCTCAAGGCTTCGGTGGCCGAACTCAGACCGGCGCTGGCGCGTTTCGACTGTTCCTGTTTCGATGGCCAATACGTCACCGGCGATGTGACGCCCGCCTATCTCAATGCCATCGAGAAGGCGCGCGAGAACAAGCTGGCGGCGAAAAAATCGGATGGCGGCGATTCACGGCAGCTGCACCTGAACCTCAACGCGGCGCACTGAGCCGTTTCCTTTCCGGAGCTTACGCCGCCTGCTCGCCGATCCAGCGGTTGAGGCTGGCGCGCGCGCTGGCGATGAGTTCGCCAGCCGTCAGTCCGACCGGACCACAACCCCGTGCGACGAGACGATCCGCCGCCTCGCCGTGCAGATGCACCCCTGCCAGCAGCGCCTCCTGTGCCGGCCAGCCCTGGGCCAGCAGGGCAAGGATGATTCCGCTCAGGACGTCGCCGCTGCCTGCCGTAGCCAGCCCCGGATTGCCGCTGGTGTTGATGAAACATTCCCCCTGCGGTGAGGCGACGACCGTTCCGCATCCCTTGAGCGCAACGAAAGCGTTGAAGCGCTTCGCCAGGTCGGTAGCCGCGCGCAGACGGTCCTCCTGAACGTGCGTGACGTCGCAGGCGAGTAGGCGGGCGGCTTCGGCCGGATGCGGCGTGAGCAGCGTGGCGGCGTGGCGGGAGGCTGCCGTCCGCTGTAATGCCGGTGTTGCAGCGAGAAGGTTCAGCGCATCGGCATCGAGCAGCAGCGGAATATCGAGCCGAAGACTTTTTTTCAGAAGCGATGCCGCTGTGCGGCGTGTTCCCATGCCCGGGCCGCAGGCGAGAGCGTTCAGTTCCAGAGCAGGAAGTTCTTCCGGCGGACGCAGCATGAGTTCGATTTGCGACATGTCGAGACTGGGCGCATCGGGGTCGAGCAGGCCGAGATAGACCCGGCCGCTGCCCAGATAGAGAGCCGCACGCCCGGCGAGAAGGGCGGCTCCGGCCATGCCGCGCTCACCGCCGAGGATTCCGGCATTGCCGTGGCTGCCTTTGTGGCTGTTGCGTCGCCGCGCGACAAGATGGGCGGCGAATTGCTCGCGGCCAATCGTACAGGCGCAAGCTTTGTCCATGCGTGCTGCGTCAAGACCGAGCGTGGCAATGTTGATGTTGCCGCAATGGTCGGGTCCGTCGGCGGTAAATAGTCCCGGCTTGGCGCCGATGAAGCTGATCGTGTGGCTGGCGCGGATGCTTGCCTGTTGCCGTTTGCCGGTGTCGGCGTCGAGCCCGCTCGGGCAATCGAGGGCGAGCAAGGGGCAGCGGTCGCGCTGTGCCAGCGCGTTGGCCTGCGCGATCAGTTCCGTATAGGGCGAGGCGATCGGGCGCCGCAGGCCAATACCGAACAGACCGTCGATGAGCAGCGACCAGCGGGGACGTTCGGGAATTGTGGTGAGCGTCGTCCCGCCCGCGTCAAGGAAGCGGTGCAATGCCTGGGTGGCATCGCCGGGTAGTTTTCCCGCGGCGCCGGGAAATACGACGTGTGTTGTGAAAAATCGGGCATTGAGCCGACGTGCTGTTTCGAAGGCGTCGCCGCCGTTGTTGCCCGGTCCGGCAAGGATGAGGATGGGCAGGCTGGGGTCGGTGCACAGCCGTTCGGCCCATGCGGCCGTCGCTTCGCCGGCGCGCGCCATGAGCGGCTGGTCACTCGCCTGCGCCTCGATGTGGCGCAATTTTGCCGCGCGGTAAAGCGGGATCGATGCGTGCATGGCTGACTCCGTCAGTTTCCCAGCAGGTTCATCATTCGCGGGCAGGCATTGTGCTGTTTGGCGCAGCCCCGATGTCGGGATACTGTTGTTGTTCGTGGCGCCGTCCTTCATTTTGACTTCATACACATCGCCATTGTCGGAAACAGTGCGTCCGTTGCCGTTCTGTCGGTTGTCGTGCAATTTCCTGTGTAGCGGAGGCCGGCGGTTTTTGCCGTAAAGACGCCGTGGACGACGCCCAGGCCATTTTCCAGTGTGTCCTCGAATCCTTCGCAGCTAGTATCCATAGTCCCATTGGGCTGAATCCTGCCTGAGTGCAAGGGGGAGGTCAATATGGAAATTTCATTTCTCTTGCGGCGGCGGGGCGCGGCGGAAGGGCCTGGGGGGTGTGCTATCATCATCGCCTTGTTTTTTCGCCGATTGCAGGTTCTTTTCGTGTCCGATGTCGATCTTCACTGTCATTCTTCCGCTTCCGACGGTCTGTTGCCGCCTGCCGATGTCGTGCGACGTGCGGCAGGGAACGGGGTCGGCCTGCTGGCGCTGACCGATCACGATACGCTGGGTGGTCTTGCCGAGGCGCGTCAGGCTGCTCAGGCGCAAGGGGTTCGCTTCGTCAGTGGAGTGGAGATTTCGATCGAGTGGGGCGGAATGCAGGTGCATGTCTTGGGCTACAACTTTGCCCCGGACGATGCGGCGCTCAATGCCGGGTTGCTATCGATCCGCTCCGGGCGTCTCGAGCGCGCGCAGCGCATGTCGGAGGCGCTGGCTACAGCCGGCATCCCCGGGTGTTTCGAGGGGGCGCTGCGCCATGCCGAAAACCCGAGCCTGATCAGTCGCGCGCATTTTGCCCGTTATCTGGTCGAATGCGGGGTGTGCAAGGATGTGCGCAGCGTGTTCGAGTCCTACCTCGTTCCCGGTCGTCCCGGCTATGTCGATCATCGCTGGCCAACGCTGCAAGATGCGGTGGCCTGGGTCGTCGGTGCGGGCGGTCTGGCGGCGATTGCGCATCCGGGGCGCTACAAGCTGGCGCGTGCGGGAGTGAAGCAGTTGCTGGACGAGTTCAAGGCGTGCGGCGGGATGGCGCTGGAAGTCGTTTCGGGCAGCCATTCGGCGGATAACGTGGCGCTGTTTGCGCGGCTGGCGAAAGCGTACGGTTTCCTCGCTTCCTGCGGTTCGGATTTTCACGGGCCGGGCGAAAGCTACATCGACGTGGGCAAAGTGGCGCCCCTGCCTGATGGCCTATGCCCCGTCTGGGAGGCTTTCTAGTCATGGCGCGCTATCTTTCCCTTCATCCGGATGACCCGCAGCCGCGCCTGTTGGCACAGGCCGTCGAGGTCTTGCGCGCCGGCGGTGTGCTGGCCTTCCCGACCGATTCCTGCTATGCGCTCGGCTGCTGTCTGGGCGACAAGGACGCCGTCGAACGAATCCGGCGCATCCGTGGCGTTGATGAGCGCCATCATCTGACGCTGATGTGTCGCGACCTGTCGGAAATCGCGCAGTTCGCGCGCGTTGATAATGCCCAGTACCGCTTGCTCAAGGCCACGACGCCGGGGAGCTATACCTTCATTCTCGAAGGGACGAAGGAGTTGCCGCGGCGCGTCATGCATCCCAAGCGCAAGACTATCGGCTTGCGTGTTCCGGCGCACAAGGCGGCGCAAGGTTTACTCGCCGAACTGGGCGAACCGTTGCTGACTTCGACCCTGTCCTTGCCCGGCGACGAAGCGCCGCTCACCGAGGGCTGGGAAATTCAGGATCGTCTCGATGATCTGCTGGATCTCATTCTCGACGGCGGGTATTGCGGTACCGAGCCGACGAGCGTGATCGATCTTACTGACTTGCCGCCGACGCTGGTGCGCGCCGGGCGTGGCGCACTTGAACCGTTTGCCCTGGAGTGAGGCGATGGATTTTTCCGCCCTGATCCAGAATCTTTCGATTGCCGCGCTGCCGGTGATTTTTGCCATTACCCTGCACGAGGCGGCGCATGGCTATGTGGCGCGCCATTACGGTGATCCGACGGCCTGGCTGGCCGGACGCATCAGCCTCAATCCGGTGCGCCATATCGACCTGTTCGGAACGGTGTTGCTGCCGATTGTGCTTTTTGTCTTGAACAGTCCGGTGCTGTTCGGCTGGGCCAAGCCGGTGCCGGTCAATTTTTCGCGCCTGCGTCATCCCAAGCGCGATATGCTGTGGGTGGCGGCGGCCGGGCCGGCGGTGAATCTGCTGATGGCGGTCGGTTGGGCTGGGCTGCTCAAGCTCGATACGCTGATGCCGCTCAATGCCTACAGTTATCCGCTGGCGCGGATGTGCGAAGTTGGCGTCGGTATTAATCTGGTGCTCATGGTGCTCAACCTTCTTCCCTTGCCGCCGCTTGACGGCGGGCGGATCGCCGTCAGCCTGCTGCCTTATCCGCTGGCCGTCCGCTTTGCGCGGATCGAGCGCTGGGGCTTCCTCATCCTGCTGGCACTGTTGTATTTCCATGTGCTCGATTACCTTGTGCGGCCTTTTGTGTCGTTGTTCAAAGGCCTGATCGTCTTTCTTTTTCAGTTGAATTGAGACTATGTACGCAGAACGAGTTCTTTCCGGCATGCGCCCGACCGGCAGCCTGCACCTTGGCCACTATCACGGGGTGCTGAAAAACTGGGTCAAGCTTCAGCACGACTATCCTTGTCTGTTCTTCGTTGCCGACTGGCATGCGCTGACCACGCAGTACGACGATCCGCATGGCATCGCTCGGTCCTCCTGGGATATGGTGGTCGACTGGCTGGCGGCTGGTGTCGATCCGGCGAAAGCTTCGCTGTTCATCCAGTCGCAGGTGCCGGAGCATGCCGAACTGCATCTGCTGCTGTCGATGATGAGTCCGCTGGGCTGGCTCGAACGCGTGCCGACCTACAAGGATCAGCAGGAAAAGCTCTCGCACAAGGATCTGACGACCTATGGTTTTCTCGGCTATCCGTTGCTGATGAGCGCTGATATCCTGATCTATCGCGCCGACAAGATTCCGGTTGGCGAAGATCAGATTCCGCACGTTGAATTTACGCGCGAGCTGGCGCGCCGCTTCAACCACATGTACGGGCGCGAACCGGGGTTCGAGGACAAGGCACGGGAGGCGCTGAAGAAACTGGGGAGCAAGAATGCGCGCGCTTTCGAGCAGGCGCGCAAGTATTTCCAGCAGGAAGGCGATGTCGGTGCCGTGGCGCGCGGGCAGGCCTTGCTCAGCGAAGCGCAGAGCCTGTCGGCGCAGGATCGCGAGCGCCTGGCCGGCTATCTCGAAGGGACGGGCAAGATGATCCTGGTCGAGCCGAATGCCCTGCTTACCGAAGCGTCGAAAATGCCAGGCCTCGACGGACAGAAGATGTCCAAGTCGTACAACAACACCATTTCGCTGCGTGAGGACGAGGCCTCCGTCGTGCAGAAAATAAAGCGCATGCCGACCGATACGCAGCGCGTGCGGCGTACCGATGCCGGCGAGCCCGAGCGTTGTCCGGTATGGCAGCTGCATCAGGTGTACTCCGACGGTGAGTGCAAGGACTGGGTGCAGAAGGGCTGCCGCAGCGCCGGAATCGGCTGTCTGGAATGCAAGCAGCCAGTGATCGAGAGCATCTTGCGCGAACAGGCGCCAATGCGCGAACGGGCGCAGGTCTATCTCGACGATCCGCAGCTGGTGCGCAGCATCGTCGCCGACGGCAACGACAAGGCACGCAAGCTGGCCCAGGAAACGATGCGCGACGTGCGCGAGTCGATGGGGTTGAACTACGGCTGATCCTGAAATATGAGCGAAATGGCATACAGCGAACAACCTGGAACATCCGTGGCGGAATGCACGGAGCCGTTGGCGCGCATTTACGGCGAGCCGGTGCAGCAGTTGCCGCTCGACCTGTATATCCCGCCTGACGCCATGGCGGTGATGCTCGATGCCTTCGAGGGGCCGCTCGATCTGTTGCTATACCTGATTCGCAAGGCCAACGTCAATGTGCTCGATATTCCCATGGCGCCCCTGACCGAGCAGTATCTGACCTATGTCGAGGCCATGCGTGTGCAGAATCTCGAACTGGCGGCCGACTATCTGGTTATGGCGGCGATGCTGATCGAGATCAAGTCGCGCATGCTGTTACCCAAGATGCGTGCGGAGGAGGGTGAGGAAGCCGAGGATCCTCGTGCCGAGCTGGTGCGCCGCCTGATCGAATACGAGCAGATGAAGCTGGCCGCGCATCGTCTGGACGAGCTGCCGCAGGCCGAGCGTGACTTCGACTGGGTGGAGGTGTGGGTCGAGAAATCGATGTTGCAGCGCTTGCCGGAAGTCGACCCCGACGATCTAAAGAATGCCTGGAATGCCATTCTGCGCCAGGCCAAGCTGCATACGCATCACATGATCCAGCGCGAAGAGATGTCGGTGCGCGAACATATGGGATTGATTCTGCGCCAGTTGCACGAGCGCGGCGGCTTTGTCGAATTTGTCGATTTGTTCGATCCGGCGCAGGGAGCGCAGGTGCTGGTGGTACACTTTCTGGCGATGCTCGAACTGGCACGCGAACGCCTGCTCGAGATGACGCAGGCGGAGGTTTTCGCCCCGATTTATGTGAGGTTGGCCGATGGACGAAACGAATCCGATGAGTGAGCCGATGTCGGTGGATGACCAGAAGCCGGGTCAGGCGTCGGTGCGCGAAGAAAACGTCGGCGAGGAGGCTGGGGTCGTGCCGTCCTCTTCCGTGTATGCAACGACCCTCGCCGAGCATCCGCGGCAATTGAAGCGTGTGCTGGAAGCTGTGTTGCTCAGCGCGCAACAGCCGTTGTCGCTGGCGGAGTTGAAAAAGGTCTTTACCGAGGAAATCGGCGTTGATGTTTTGCGGGTGTTGCTCGACGAGTTGCGCGAGGAGTGGGCCGAGCGTCCGCTCGAACTGCTACAGCTGGCGAGCGGTTGGCGCTTTCGCACGCGTGCCGAGTTCCTGCCCTATCTGGAGCGTCTGAGTCCGGAGAAAGCGCCGAAGTATTCGCGCGCCGTTCTCGAAACCCTGGCGATCATCGCCTATCGCCAGCCGGTGACGCGCGGCGATATCGAGGATATTCGCGGAGTTACCGTCGCTTCGCAAATCATCAAGGTGCTTGAGGAGCGTGGCTGGGTCGACGTCGTTGGTCATCGCGATACACCGGGCCGGCCGGCACTGCTGGCAACGACCAAAAAATTTCTTGACGACCTCGGTTTGCGCAGCATCACCGAGTTGCCGCCGCTTGAGCCGATGAATCAAACCCTGGATCTTTCTGATGCCTGATAAAACCCGCAAGACCCCTTTTCGTCAGCCTGCAGGTGCGCCCCGTCAGGTGCGCCGCGATGGTTCGGCCAGCAATCCGTCGCCGTTTTCCGGCGATGTGCCTGCCGCCGACGAACCCGAGCGGCGTCGGGCGCGTCCCGTGCCGCAGGTGCAAGGCAAGCGTGAGCGGCATAAGCCCCTCCCGGGCAAGCCCGAGCGCCTGCACAAGCTGCTTGCGCAGAGCGGTCTGGGTTCGCGGCGCGAAATGGAAGCGTTGATTGTCGCTGGCCGGGTGCAGGTCAATGGCGTGGTGGCGACTCTCGGCCAGTCGGCATCGCCGGGTGATCGGATCAAGGTGAATGGGAAATTGGCGCATCTTAAGTTTTCCAACCGCCTGCCGCGGGTGATCATCTATCACAAGCCGGAGGGCGAGATCGTCTCGCGCGACGACCCTGAGCATCGTCCGAGCGTTTTTACGTCGCTGCCCAGAATTTCCGGTGGACGCTGGGTGGCCGTCGGTCGGCTGGATTTCAATACCAGCGGCCTGCTGTTGTTTACCACCTCGGGGGATCTGGCCAACCGTCTGATGCATCCGCGCTACAACCTGGTGCGCGAGTACGCCGTGCGCGTGCTCGGCGAATTGCCGGAAGATGCGAAGCGGCGTTTGCTCGACGGCATCGAGCTGGACGACGGTCCGGCGCAGTTTTCCACTTTTCAGGAAGCGGGCGGGGATGGCGCCAACCGCTGGTATCGGGTGTCCCTGTCCGAGGGCCGCAATCGCGAGGTGCGGCGTATGTTCGAGGCTGTTGGGGTAACGGTCAGCCGATTGATGCGCGTGCGTTATGGCCCCTTCCTTTTGCCGCCCAATCTGAAGCGCGGCCAGGTACATGAACTGGGCGAGGCCGAGGTGCAAAAGTTGCTGAACGAATTCGGTATGGCCGATCCGGCGCCGGGGCGACCCTTGCGCAAGCCTCGCGAACGTTGAGCGGAAACGGGGCTTCCCCGGTGTGGCCGCGATTTGCCAGCGAAGCGGGTGGGACTGCGACTTTTGATTTACCTCGGCATGGAATGTCGTTATAATCCAAGGGTTTTCCGCTCGCTCCTTCGGGGGCAACTTTTATGGGGATGGGCTTTTCGCCCATTTTTTATTTGTAGCTATGGATTTGCACGATCTTCTTGATAAGACGGTAAGCGGGCTCGGCTATGAGCTGGTGGACGTGGAACAGAGTCCGCGTGGCCGGGTGCTGCGTGTGTTTATCGACAAACCGGAAAAGGTGCGCGGCATTGATGTCGAGGACTGCGCGCTGGTCAGCAACCACTTGTCGCGCGTGCTGGCTGTCGAGAACGTCGATTACGATCGCCTGGAAGTGTCTTCGCCCGGTCTTGACCGGGTGCTGAAGAAGACGAGCGATTTCGAACGTTTTTCCGGATCGGAGATCAATCTGCGGCTACGCCTTCCGTTGAGCGGTCGGCGCAATTTTAACGGTGTCCTGCGCGGTGTGCAGGATGGCAAGATACGTCTGACGATCGATACGGGCGATGTGGAGTTGGAGCTGGGCAACGTGGACAAGGCTCGGCTGGTTCCGAAATTTGATTGAGAAAGTCAGGCTGGATAGGGAGTAGTGAATATATGAGCCGCGAAATTTTGCTGCTGGTGGATGTTCTGGCGCGCGAGAAGAACGTGACCAAGGATATCGTCTTCAGTGCGCTGGAAATGGCGTTGGCGTCGGCGACCAAAAAGCGCATTCACGACGAGGCGGATGTGCGAGTCGTCGTTGATCGCGAAACTGGCGATTTCGAGACTTTCCGTCGCTGGGAGGTCGTTGCGGACGAGGACTTCATTCATGAGGCGCAACACATTCCTTTGTCCGAGGCGCAGAAGCAGGATTCCGAAGTGGAAATCGGTGATTATCTGGAAGAAGCGCTCGAACCGATCGATTTTGGCCGCATCGGCGCTCAGGCGGCGAAGCAGGTCATCCTGCAGAAAATCCGCGATGCCGAACGCGACCAGATTCTCAACGATTTTCTGGAGCGCAAAGAGCATCTGGTGACCGGAACCATCAAGCGCATGGAGCGTGGCAACGCGATTGTCGAAGCGGGCAAAATCGAAGCGGTGTTACCGCGCGATCAGATGATTCCGCGCGAAAACCTGCGTGTCGGCGATCGTGTCAAGGCCTATTTGCTGCGTGTGGATCGCCAAGCGCGCGGGCCGCAGTTGATTCTGTCGCGCACGGCACCCGAGTTCATCGTCAAGCTTTTCGAAATGGAAGTCCCTGAAGTTGATGACGGTCTGTTGGAAATCAAGGCGGCAGCACGCGATCCTGGACTGCGCGCCAAGATCGCCGTGAAGTCCAACGACCAGCGGATCGACCCGATCGGAACCTGCGTCGGTATGCGCGGCATGCGGGTGACGGCAGTGACCAACGAACTGGCTGGCGAGCGCGTCGATATCGTGCTCTGGTCGGCCGATCCGGCGCAGTTCGTCGTCGGCGCGCTGGCGCCGGCCGAAGTGATTTCGGTAGTAGTCGATGAAGACAAGCACAGCATGGACGTGGTGGTCGACGAGGCCAATCTGGCGATTGCCATCGGGCGGGGCGGGCAAAATGTGCGTCTGGCTTCCGAGATGACCGGCTGGATCATCAACCTGATGACCGAGGAAGAGTCGAAAACGCGTGTTGAGGCCGAATCGGCGGCCATGCGTGTGATGTTCATGGAAAAGCTCGATGTCGACGAAGAGGTGGCCAACATTCTGATCGGTGAAGGTTTCTCGACGCTGGAAGAAGTGGCTTATGTTCCGTTGCACGAGATGCTCGAAATCGAGGCCTTCGACGAGGCAACGGTGCAGGAACTGCGCGAACGCGCACGTAATGTGCTGCTGACCGAAGCCATCGTCACCGAGGAACAGATTGGTGATGTTGATGAGGAAATGCTCGCGCTCGAAGGGATGGATAAGTCTCTCGCCGGCAAGCTGGCGAGCAATGGCATCAAGACGCGTGACGATCTGGCCGATCTGGCAGTGGATGAACTGACCGAGATGACCGGTATTGATGCCGATCGTGCCAAACAACTGATTACCACGGCGCGTGCGCACTGGTTCGAGTAAGCAAGCAGAAAAGAGGACGCTCCTTATGGCGCAAACAAGTGTTGCCCAATTTGCCACCAGCCTGAAGATGCCAGCGGTTACGCTGCTTGAGCAATTGCACAAGGCCGGGGTGAGCAAGACAAATGCAGAAGATCTGCTCAGCGAACTGGATAAGTCGAAGTTGCTCGAGTATTTGCGCCGTTCGCATGGTGCTGGTGAAGCCAAGACCAAGATTACGCTGACGCGTAAGGAAACCAGCGAAATCAGATCGCAGGATTCCCACGGCAAGTCGCGTACGGTGCAGGTCGAGGTGCGCAAGAAGCGCGTTCTGGTCAAGCGCGAAGCGACTGAACTGCGTGCCGATGCGGCGCCCGAACCGGCAATGGAAGTGCCTGCCGATGTTGCCAGGCCGCTGGCGGAAGAGCTTGATCTGGCGGCGAAAGCGCGGATGGCGACTGAAGCCAAGGCGGAAGCCGAAGCCCAACAGGCCAGGGAAGAAGCGGAAGCCAGAGCCAAGGCGGAAGCCGAAGCTCAACAGGCCAAGGAAGAAGCGGAAGCCAGAGCCAAGGCGGAGGCAGAAGCCAAAGCGGCCGGCAAGACGAAGGCCGCTCCGGAAAAGAAGACCGGGGGCAAGAAAGTGGTTAGCCGGGCTTCGATCATTGGCGAAGAGCAGCAACGTCTGCGCGCTGAAGAGGAGCGCCGCAATGCGGAATTGAGAGCGCGTCAGGAAGCCGAATTCATCGAAAAGCAGCGGCGCGTTGCCGAACTGGCACGCCTGAAGGTCGAAGCCAAGGAAAAGGCCGAGGTGGCGCGCGCTGCGGAAGTGGCCAAGCAGGTTGCCGCGCAAACGGCGAGCGACAAGACGGGTGAGGACAAGACCCTGCACAAGCCGGCCGGAAAGACTGGCGCGGGTGAGAAGAAGTCGACCGACAAGAAGGGTGTATGGAAAAATGAGGGTACCGGCAAGCGGCAGGGTCTGAAGACTCGTGGCGCAACCGGATCGAGCGAGTGGCGCGACAGCAAACATGGCAAGCGCGGCGGACGTTCCGGTGACGCGGCCGAGGCGCACGCCTTCCAGGCGCCTACCGAAGCGGTGGTGCGTGAAGTGCATGTGCCGGAAACCATTTCTGTTTCCGATCTGGCGCACAAAATGTCGGTCAAGGCGACCGAAGTGATCAAGACCCTGATGAAGATGGGGTCGATGGTCACCATCAATCAGGTTCTCGACCAAGAAACGGCGATGATCATCGTCGAGGAAATGGGGCACAAGGCGCTTGCCGCCAAACTCGATGATCCCGATGCCTTCCTCGACGATACGGTACACAAGGATGCGCCGCAGGAATCGCGCGCCCCAGTGGTGACGGTCATGGGGCACGTCGACCATGGCAAGACTTCCCTGCTCGACTACATCCGCCGTACGCGCGTCGCTTCCGGCGAAGCGGGCGGGATTACCCAGCATATCGGGGCCTATCACGTCGAGACGGCGCGCGGTATGGTGACTTTCCTCGATACGCCGGGGCACGAAGCCTTTACGGCGATGCGCGCGCGCGGCGCCCAGGCGACCGACCTCGTTATTCTGGTCGTGGCGGCTGACGACGGCGTCATGCCGCAGACACGCGAAGCGATCCACCACGCCAAGGCGGCAGGGGTGCCGATCGTTGTTGCGGTCAACAAGATCGACAAACCGGACGCCAATCCCGAGCGCGTGAAGCAGGAGCTCGTTGCCGAGAACGTGATTCCGGAAGAATACGGTGGCGATGCGCCGTTTATTTCCGTGTCGGCGAAGACCGGTGCCGGGATCGACGAACTGCTGGAGAACGTGCTGCTGCAGGCTGAAGTGCTTGAGCTCAAAGCGCCGAAAGATGCTCCGGCCAAGGGTCTGATCATCGAGGCGCGTCTGGACAAGGGGCGCGGACCGGTAGCGACCATGCTGGTTCAGTCGGGGACCCTGCGTCAGGGCGACGTGCTGCTGGCCGGTCCGGTTTTCGGCCGCATCCGCGCCATGCTCGACGAGAACGGCAAGAGTATCAAGGAAGCCGGACCTTCGATTCCGGTGGAGATCCTTGGTTTGTCCGACGTGCCTTCTGCCGGACAGGATGCCGTGGTGCTGGTCGATGAGCGCAAGGCGCGTGAAATCGCGCTGTTCCGCCAGGGCAAGTATCGCGATGTGAAGCTGGCCAGCAAGCAGGCGGCCAATCTGGAAAACATTCTCGACCAGATGACGGAGGCCGAAGTCAAGACGCTGGCGCTGATCATCAAGGCAGACGTGCAGGGTTCGCAGGAAGCGCTGGTTCAGTCGCTGCAGAAACTGTCGACTGCAGAAGTCAAGGTCAATGTCATTCACGGCGCGGTGGGCGCGATCAGTGAATCCGACGTCAATCTGGCGCAGGCTTCGAAAGCGGTCATCATCGGCTTCAATACGCGGGCTGATGCCGGGGCGCGCAAGACGGCGGAAAACCTTGGTGTCGATCTTCGTTACTACAACATCATTTACGATGCGGTCGATGACGTCAAGGCGGCGCTTTCCGGCATGTTGTCGCCGGAAAAACGCGAGGAGGTGACCGGTCTGGTCGAGATCCGTCAGGTATTCCGCGCCACCAAGATCGGCACCATCGCCGGCTGCTACGTGCTCGAAGGCTTGGTCAAGCGCGCCTCGCGTGCCCGCCTGCTGCGCGACAACGTGGTGGTCTGGGACGGCGAATTCGAGTCGCTCAAGCGCTTCAAGGACGACGTCAAGGAAGTTCGTTCGGGTTTCGAGTGCGGTCTGTCGCTCAAGAACTTCAACGCCTACGAAGAAGGCGACCAGCTCGAAGTCTACGACGTGACCGAAGTGGCACGGACGCTGTAAGTGGCGGGCAACAAGAGCTT
>CAYTWY010000027.1:0-19350 GCA_964440925.1 uncultured Propionivibrio sp.
TCCAGGGTCTTGATGACGCCGATATGGGCGAAGCCTCGTGCTGCCCCGCCACCTAAGGCCAGACCGATTTTCACTGCCCTGGGCGATGTCGTGGAAGGAGGTGCGGGCGGGGTTGTGCACCCCAGAAGCGAGAACAGAACAAGTGACAGCAAGAAACGAAGGGGCATGGCGGGCAAGGAAACGATAGGCAGGCAGGTTTATTCGGAAGTGCGCGCGTCCGCGGCCGGTGGATTTTGCTTTTCCATATAGAAACGAATCATTTCTTCCGGCAGGTCGAGGCGTTTGAGCAGGCTTTCGCGCGGGATGCGCAGGAGTTTCTCGATGGCCGTGAAATCATCGTGCAGGGCGGCGTTTTCCCAGCCTCTGGTAGAGTGGCGCGCCAGATTCACGGCCAGGCCGACATTCTGTACGCGGGGCTGCTCTGCCTTGGCATCGTCCATTAGCTCGTAAAGGAGCTTGGGCAGGTGCAATGAACTGCACAGAGCCAGTTGCAGGTCGAACAGGTGTATGCCGAGAACCTGCTGCTGCGCGCTGGTGCTGCGCAGGGTTTTATCGGTTTGCTGCCAGTCGCGTATTTCGATGGCCAGTCGGGGGGCAAAACACCATAGCAGGATTTCGGCCAGATCGTGCAGCAGCGCAGCGAGGGCGACCTCGTCGATGCTCATGTCGTGACGCTCGAAAGCCCAGTCGTGCGCAAATTGCGAGGCGCGTTGCGCGCGCCGAATGACCTGCAGTACGCCGAGCAAGGCTTGTGGTTCGTCCTTGAGCATGGCTTCAATGGTGTCCGGCGTGCCGATGCTGTTAAAGAAGGGCTCGATGCCGAGCATCATGATAGCGTTGCCGATATTGGTGATATCGGAGTGCAGGTGTTGTCCGTGAATGGGCTGGATATAAGCTAGGACGCGCACGGCCATGAGCGGATCGTGCAGAACGATTCCGGCGATGTCGCGACCGTTGATGCTGTCGATATCGGCGCGTGCTTCTTCCAGCCGGCGCAAGGTCTGTCGCAGCACCGGCATGTCCGCGGTGCTGAAAAATTTTACCCAGGCGGCAAGGTCGGCCAGGGGGGCGTTCAGCATGGCCATTTTCAGCGCCGCGGGGGCGTCTTTTCAGACGCGGCAAGCGGGTCGTAGATGTATTGCCGGTAGTTGAAATCGAGATCGGGCAGGAAAGGGTTGTCCAGCCAGAATATCTTGCGCTGGCTCAGCTTTGCGAACTTCAGACTTTTCGTATAGTACTTGCGCCATAGCTTCTGCAGCGAACCGTCGCGATAGGCCAGTTTCAGTCCTTCCTCGACGCGTTCCAGTCCTTTCCGGTTCGATTTGTGCGTATGGAAAAAGGATGGTTTGAGATAGGCCAGTGCAATGCTTTCATCATAGGGAAGGTTCGGGTGTTCTCTGTATTCTTCGTAGAATTCGTTGGCGCCCCGGCAGAGCAGATCGAAACGATTGGCGCCGATCATCCTGAAAAGGCTTTCGTAGCTCGAAACTTCGATAACCGTAAAACCGTTCCGGCGCAGGATGTCTACGTCGGCCCAGCCGCTACCCTGGCCGATGGAGAAGTTTTTCAGTTCGTCGAGAGTTGAGACTTCCCTGAGTTTTTCCTTGGCCTGTGGACTGACGAAGCACACCCGATAACCGAGGATGCCGAGATCGACCGGAAATTTGCTGAAGATCAGGTTTTGCCGCTCGGCATCGCTTTGGTAGCTGCGCACGAGCATCAGATTCGGGAGCTCGTTGTTGCTGGCGGCGCTCAGAACCCGGCGCGAACTCATGATCGGGGATGGAGTTAGCTGGTAAGCGCCATATTTGTCGCGGGTCTTGTCCAGTGCAAGCTTGAGGGCTTCTGTTTTGTAGTTATGGCGAACGTCAGTTCGGCTTTCGCCAGCGTAATAGGTAAAGACGGTCGTCCCGGCTTGCGCCGGAGCATGGCAGGCAAGGAGAGCGCATAAAACGGCCAGACTCCGGGACAGGGCTCTGTATGCCAGAAAGCAGTGTCGGATCTCAGTCATCTGTGTTTACCTGTTTCTGGTCGATGGTCAATTCCCCGGAAAATTTTCCAGAGTTGTCTTTGGTATTCCTTGATGTGCGCTTCGCCAATCAAGTTTGGATATTATCCGCGCTTGCTATTCGTGGACAAGTATCTCACGTAGTGATCCTTGTGAAGCTATTTCAGCATTCCTTACGTAGTATTGGTACAATAAACAGCCGTTTTCTTGTATTTCCATGATTCCTTGAAAGTTTTCAAGATTTGAATTTTTATCGTTTTCCGGACGCGGAGATTTGATCCATGGCTGTCGAGCGTACTCTTTCCATCATCAAGCCCGATGCAGTTGCCAAGAACGTAATTGGCGAAATTTACTCGCGTTTTGAAACGCACGGCTTGAAAATCATCGCCGCCAGAATGGTCTGGTTATCTCCTCAGGATGCCGGCGCCTTCTATGCAGTGCACAAGGCGCGCCCCTTTTTTCAGGAACTCGTCGATTACATGACCTCCGGTCCGGTGATGGTTCAGGTTCTGGAAGGCGAGAATGCGATTGCTGTGAATCGCGAACTGATGGGCGCGACTGATCCGAGAAAAGCAGTGCCCGGCACGATTCGCGCCGACTTTGCGATGTCCATTGATGCCAATGCGGTTCATGGTTCTGACGCTCCGGAGACCGCCAAGACCGAAATCGAGTTCTTTTTCCCTGCCGTGAATGTCTATTCGGGGCGCTAATCTGCTGTGTGTCAGTGTAATGGGCCAATTTGTTTTGTCGTGCTGATCATGCTGCTCTGACCTTTCCTTATGACTCCCACCAATCTGCTGGGTCTTGATGCCGAGGGACTGAAGGCCTTTTTCGCCGAACATGGCGAGAAACCCTTCCGGGCGCGTCAGGTGTTGCGGTGGATTCACCGTTGCGGGCAGGACGATTTCGAGGCAATGACCGATATTGCCCGCAGTCTGCGTGACAAACTCGATGGCCTAGCGGTTGTCATGCCCCCCGCCGTTCTGTCGGACAAGCTGTCGGAGGACGGCACACATAAATTTCTCTTTGACGTGGGCGGTGGCAATGCCATCGAGGCGGTTTTCATTCCCGAAGATGGGCGTGGAACCCTGTGTGTTTCGACACAGGCCGGTTGTGCGCTCGATTGTGCCTTCTGCTCGACGGGCAAACAGGGATTCAACCGCAATCTGACCGTGGCCGAGATCATCGGCCAGCTGTGGCAAGCCAACCGGCTGCTCGGCGCAAACGTTTCCGGTGAGCGGGTGGTGAGCAATGTCGTGCTGATGGGGATGGGCGAGCCGTTAGCCAATATCGAGAATACCATTCCGGCACTGCGCCTGATGCTCGATGATCATGCCTATGGCTTGTCGAGGCGCCGGGTGACCGTGTCGACCTCCGGTCTGGTTCCGCTCATTGATCGTTTGCGTGACGAGTGTCCGGTGGCGTTGGCCGTTTCGCTGCATGCGCCCAACGACCGTTTGCGCGACGAACTTGTGCCGATCAATCGCAAGTATCCCTTGTCGCAGCTGATGGCGGCGTGTCGGCGCTATCTCGAAAAGGCGCCGCGCGATTTCGTGACTTTCGAATACGTGATGCTTGACGGGGTAAATGACAGCGAGGCGCATGCACGCGAATTGCTGGATCTGACCGGGAAAGTGTCGTGCAAGTTCAATCTGATCCCCTTCAATCCGTTTCCCGGTTCGCCCTACTTGTGCTCGCCGATGCCGCGCATACGGCGTTTTGCCGAAATACTGATGAATGGCGGTATCGTGACCACGATTCGCAAGACGCGTGGTGACGATATCGATGCCGCCTGCGGTCAGCTGGCGGGGCAGGTGCAGGATAAAACGCGCCGTACGGCGCCTCGGATTATCGATTTACATGAGGTCGGGACATGATATTTCGTCGGGCAATCTTTTTTCTCTGCCTAGGGGGCGCGCTTTGTTGCGCGGCCTCTTCGGCCTGGGCGCAAAGGGCGGTATCCCCGTCTTCCGATTCTCTTGCCGGAAGCGTGCCGAAAGACGCCCGTACGCGCGCCAAGCTGCATACCGAGCTGGCTTCGCTCTATTTCCAGAACAGTAACCTGATCGTTGCCTTGGAAGAGCTGACCATTGCCATTTCGATCGATCCGAATTATGCGCAGGCCTACAGTACGCGCGGACTGGTGCTGTACCACATCAAGGAACTGGAGTCAGCGGAAAAGGATTTCCGGCAGGCATTGAGCCTGAATGAGAAAGATCCTGAAATCAATAACAATTATGGCTGGTTCCTTTGTCGGACCGGCAAAGAGAGGGAGTCGATCGCTTTTTTCATGAAGGCGGTTAACGATCCGCTTTATCGGACGCCGGAAATCGCTCATCTAAACATGGGCGTGTGTTATGCCAAATTCGGCGAATTGGCTCTGGCCGAGGAGTCGATTCGCAAAAGTTTGCGTCTTGCACCGGAAAGCCTGCAAGCGTATTTCCATTTGGCATCGATCAGTTATCAGCGTGCCGAATATGCCTCGGCGCGTGATTATTTGATGAACGTGGTCCGCCGTAGCGAACCGACGGCGGAAGTCCTGTGGTTGCTGCTGCGCGTCGAGCGTCGGCTGGGTGACCGCAATGCCGAAAACAGTCTGGCTTCACAATTGCGTCGAAAATATCCTGATTCGCCGGAGTATCAGGCCTTGCAGAAAGGAAACTTCGAATGAGTGGGAATAACGTTGCTGTGCTTGCTGTTGTCGAGGATTCTCCAGTGGTTTCGCAACAAGGGGAGAGGGAACAAATCCCCGAACAGCCTGCGCCGGAAGGCGTGGCAGAACCCAGTGTCGGTGAGCAATTGCGCCGGGCGCGCGAAGCCAAGGGCATGAGCGCGGCGGAAATTGCGAAATTGCTCAAGTTGAGTACGCATCAGATCGAAGCGCTCGAATCGGACGATTGGAGGCGTTTGCCATGGAACACGATTATCCGCGGTTTTGTGCGTAACTATGCGCGTTTGCTTAACCTGAATCCGGCCGAGTTGATGGGGCAACTGGATCGGCAGCTGAGCCCTCCGGCTCGCGGCCTGGAAATGCCGAAGGGAACCAATGTGCGTATTCCACAGGAAGGGAAAGTGGAGCGTCGTGACTATATCCGCATCTTTTCCGGTTTGTCGCTGCTTTTTCTGGCGGTTCTGGCCTATTTCTTCTTTCCCCTGGATCTCTGGAAAGCGGCCATGAGCGGGCTGAAGGGTGATTCGTCCGGGCAGCGTGCCGTGCTCGAAAAAAACGAAAGCGTGCGGCTCGATGCGCGTGCGCCGGCGACGGTGATTGTTCCTCCAGCGGCTACCGTGCTGAGCAACGAGACGCCGGCGGCGATTCGTCCCACGCCTGTTTCCGTGCCTTCGCCCAAGGAAAGCGACAGTCGTGCTATGACCGCACCACAGACAGTGCCTGGAAGCGCTACTGGAAGCCTGTTGAAATTCAGTTTTACCCAGCCTTCCTGGGTCGAGGTGCGCGATCATACGGGCGAGATCATTTTTTCCGAACTGAGTCAGGCCGGATCATCGCGCGAGGTCGAGGGACGTCCTCCCTTTAGTCTGGTGGTCGGTAACGCGAGCTATGTGAGCCTGCAATATAAAGGCAAGCCGGTCGATCTGTCGAAGCGCAGCAAGGACGATGTGGCACGCCTTACCATTGAATGAAAGTGGACGTTTTGTCGAATAACAGGCATGTTGCTGTGAGTCTGTCGCGGAGTAAGACGCGCGGCGTGCGGGTTGGTACGGTTCTTGTGGGTGGTGGAGCGCCTGTCGTCATCCAGTCGATGACCAATACCGATACAGCCGATATCGCGGCGACGACCCGTCAGTGTGCCGAACTGGCGCGCGCTGGATCGGAGCTGGTGCGTGTTACGGTCAATACGCCGGAAGCCGCGGCGGCTGTTCCTAAAATCAGCGAGCAACTGGTGCGTCTGGGGTTGGAGGTGCCGCTGATCGGCGATTTCCATTTCAATGGCCATCGTCTGCTCAACGATTACCCCGAATGTGCGCGCACCTTGGCGAAATATCGCATCAATCCGGGTAATGTCGGGCACGGGAAAAAACGTGACGACCAGTTTGCGCAGATGATCGAAATTGCTTGCAAGTACGATAAGCCGGTGCGAATTGGCGTCAATTGGGGCAGCCTCGACCAGGATCTGCTGGCGCGCATCATGGATCGGAACGCGGCACGCACGCTCCCTAAGGACGCTGTCGGCGTCATGCGCGAGGCTATGGTGGCTTCCGCCATCGAGTCAGCGGCCAGGGCGGAAGCGCTGGGGCTGCCCGGCGATCACATCGTCCTGTCGTGCAAGGTGTCCGGCGTGCAGGATCTGATTGCCATTTATCGTGAGCTCGCGCGGGAGTCGGCCTATCCACTGCATCTCGGGTTGACCGAGGCCGGAATGGGCTCGAAAGGTATTGTCGCTTCAACGGCGGCGATGTCCGTACTCCTGCAGGAAGGGATCGGTGATACTATCCGCGTCTCGCTGACTCCCGAGCCGGGCGGAGCGCGCACACAGGAAGTCGTGGTAGCGCAGGAAATCCTGCAAACCATGGGGTTGCGCGCCTTTACTCCGATGGTTGTGGCGTGTCCCGGTTGTGGACGCACGACGAGTTCGCTTTTCCAGGAATTGGCGCAAACCATCCAGCAGTACGTGCGGGAGCGGATGCCGCAATGGCGTAGCGAGTTTTCTGGGGTCGAGAACATGACGCTGGCCGTCATGGGCTGTGTCGTCAACGGTCCGGGCGAGAGCAAACACGCAAATATCGGCATCAGTCTGCCGGGAAGCGGGGAGGCTCCTGCGGCTCCGGTGTTCGAGGACGGTGTGAAAACGGCAACCTTGCGTGGTGAGCGGATTGCCGAAGAGTTTACCGCCATCGTGGAGCGTTACGTGGCACGTACTTATCAAAGAAAGATCGCAACATCATCATGAGTCAGAATATCCAGTCCGTGCGCGGAATGAACGACATCCTGCCGGGCGAGTCCGAGTTGTGGGAGCGGTTCGAAGACACGGTGCGTTGCTGGCTGAAAAGCTACGGCTACAAACCGATCCGGCTGCCCATCGTCGAGCCGACGCCGCTGTTCAAGCGCGCCATCGGCGAAGTGACCGATATAGTCGAGAAGGAAATGTATTCCTTTGCCGACAGCCTGAACGGCGAATTGCTGACCTTGCGTCCCGAGGGGACGGCGGGTTGTGTGCGGGCGCTCATCCAGCACAATCTGGCGGCGCAACGCCCGCAGCGCCTGTATTACATGGGGCAGATGTTCCGGCACGAGCGGCCGCAGAAAGGGCGTTATCGCCAGTTTAACCAGGTGGGGGTCGAGTCATTCGGTTTCCCCGGGCCGGATATCGATGCCGAGCAAATTCTGATGGGCGCGCGTCTGTGGGACGATTTTGGCTTGGAGGATATCCGCCTGCAGATCAACTCGCTCGGCCAGGCCGATGAGCGGGCAGCGTATCGTGCCGAACTGGTGACCTATTTTGAAAAACATGCCGCCGTGCTCGATGCCGATGCGCAGCGGCGCCTGTATACGAATCCTCTGCGCATTCTCGATAGCAAGAATCCGGCGATGCAGCAAATGATTGCTGGAGCGCCTCAGCTGATGGGATATCTGGGTAGCGCCTCAAGGGCGCATCTTGACGGCGTGCAGCAGGTTTTGCACGATGTCGGCCTGCCTTATGAAATCAATCCGCGTCTGGTGCGCGGACTTGATTATTACAACCTGACCGTCTTCGAATGGGTGACCGATCGTCTGGGCGCGCAAGGGACGGTCTGTGCCGGTGGCCGATACGATGCCCTCGTCGAACAACTGGGCGGGAAGCCGACACCGGCTTGCGGCTTTGCCATGGGCGTCGAACGTCTGGTGGCGCTGCTCCGCGAATCGGGTGGCGAATTCGAGGCCGACCCTGTTGACGTCTATCTGGTGTATCAGGGTGAAGCCGCTTCGCGTATGGCGCCTCGCCTCGCCGAGGGGCTGCGCGACCAGGGGCTGGATGTGCTGTTCAATTGCGCTGGCGGAAGCTTCAAGTCGCAAATGAAGAAAGCCGACGCTTCGGGCGCCGCAATTGCCGTAATTGTGGGCGACGACGAGGCGCTTGCCGGCGAGGTGACCGTGAAACCTCTGCGCAACGGCGGTGATCGGGAAAGTATGCAGAAGCGTGTCAGCGTCGAACGGGTCGCTGATGAAATCATGAATCTACTTTTGGACGAGGGTGAAGCGTAATGGCGGCTTATGATCTTGAAGAGCAGGAACAACTTGCGGAAATAAAGGCCTGGTGGAAACAGTACGGGAACCAGTTGGTCAATGCCCTGATCGTTGTTTCGCTGGCGGTCATCGTCTGGAAAGGCTGGAATTGGTATCAGGCGCGACAGGTGGAACAGGCTTCGGTGCTCTATCACGTGCTGCAAAACGCGGTGCAGGATAACGATGCCCAGCGCATCAAGGCGGCGAGTGGCGAACTGCGCGAGAAATTCGGGCGTACGACCTACGCTTCGCTCGGTGCGCTGACTTCTGCCAAGGCTATGGCCGATGCCGGCGATGCAAAAACGGCCAAGCTGCAATTGCTTTGGGTCGCCGATAACGGCAAGGACGAGTTGCGCGAGTTGGCGCGTTTGCGTCTGGCTGCGCTACTGCTTGACGAGAAAGCTTTCGAAGAAGCACTAAAAGTGCTTGAGGGTGAGGTTGTGCCCGCTTTCGAGGCGCGTTTCTTCGATTGCCGGGGCGATATCCTGCGTGCGCAGGGCAAGCTGGACGAGGCCGGGCGGGCATACCAGTCCTCTCTGAGCAAGCTTTCAGAAGCCGGCGATGCTGGGAAAGAGACGCCTTCCCAAGGATGGCAAGCGCAGTCCAACGCCGTTTATCGTGAGATCGTGCAACAGAAGCTCGACTCGCTGGGCGGGAGCAAGTAATGAAAAAAAGGGGGGGTGCTGTTTGCGCGTCGATTCTCTTGGCAAGTCTTCTTGCCGGCTGCTCGATGCTCGATGCGCTCAATCCGTTCTCCGCGAATGGTCCGAGAATGGCCGAGCTTTTGCCGATCAAGGCGAGCATGCAGGCGCGAGTATCGTGGCGGGAGAGTGTGGGCAAGAGCGCGCCCTACGTTTTCACGCCAGCGGTCGTCGGTTCGTCGATCTATGCGGCGAGCGCCGAGGGGTCGCTGCTGCGCATCGATAATGGTCGCGTCACGTGGAAAGTCAATGCCGGCTTGCCGCTTTCCGGCGGGGTCGGGAGCGATGGCGCGCTGGTGCTCGTCGGTTCGCCCAAGGGTGATGTTTTGGCCTTTTCGGCGAACGATGGAAAACTGCTCTGGAAAGCCAGGGCGACGAGCGAGATTCTTTCGCCTCCCGTTGTCGGCGGTGGTGTCGTGGTTGTGCGTAGTGGCGACAATCGTCTGGCCGGATACGATGTTCAGGACGGCAAGCGCAAATGGATTTATCAGCGGCCGACACCGGCGCTCTTTCTGCGCGAGGCGGCCCCCCCGATTATTGACCATGAGTATGTTTTTGCCGGCTTTCCCGGTGGCAAGCTGATCGCCTTGAGTATCTTCAATGGTGCAGTGATGTGGGAAGGTACCGTGGCTTTGCCCAAGGGGACGACAGAACTTGATCGCGTGGCCGATATCACCAGTGCGCCGGTCATTTCCGGGCGTTCGATTTGTGCCGTGGCCTTTCAGGGGCGGGTGGCCTGTTTTAGCCTCGATAATGGCGAATTGACTTGGGCGCGTGATATGTCGAGTTCTTCCGGGCTGACGATTGATAGCCGCAATCTTTATGTTTCGGACGACAAGGGGGCCGTTCATGCTCTGGATATGGCTAGTGGCGCCAGTCTCTGGAAACAGGACAAGCTCTTCTTGCGCCGTTTGACTTCGCCCGTGGTGCGCGGAGCGCATGTGCTCGTGGCCGATGTCGAAGGGGTCGTGCATTTCCTGAACAAAGAGGATGGTTCGTTCGCCGCGCGGGTCAGCACTGACGGCAGCCCGGTTGTCGCTCCGATGCAGGTTCTCGGTTCCGGTGTGTTGGTCCAGACGAACAAGGGCGGACTTTACGCTCTCGAGGCCGAATGAAACCGACTGTTGTCATCGTCGGGCGTCCGAACGTCGGTAAATCGACCCTGTTCAATTTGCTGACGCGCACCCGCAACGCTCTTGTGGCTGATATCGCCGGGCTGACGCGTGATCGCCACTACGGACACGGTAAGCTGGGCAGCAAGCCGTATCTGGTGGTCGATACGGGCGGCTTTGAGCCGCTTGCCAAGGACGGGATTATGCACGAGATGGCGCGGCAGGCCGAACAGGCGATTGCCGAAGCCGATAGCGTCATTTTCGTTGTTGATGGGCGTACCGGAATCACCGCGCTCGACAAGGAAATCGCCAACAAGCTGCGCAAGATCGACCGTCCGGTGTTTGTTGCGGTGAATAAATCCGAGGGCTTGCATCGCGGGATTGTCGTCGCCGATTTTCACGAACTGGGCTTGGGCGAGCCGCAGGCCATTTCGGCGACGCATGGCGAAGGGGTGCGGAGCCTGATCGATCAGGTGCTGGAAGCATATCCCGAACCCGGTGCCGGAGAAAAAGAAGAGGATGTCCTCAAGGTGGCTATCGTTGGTCGTCCGAATGTCGGCAAAAGCACGATGATCAATGCCTTGCTCGGAGAAGAGCGGGTGATTGCCTTCGACCAGCCGGGGACGACGCGCGATGCTATTTATGTCGATTTTACGCGCGAAGGGAAGAAATATACGCTGATCGATACCGCCGGTTTGCGGCGCAAGGGGAAAGTTTTCGAGACCGTCGAAAAATTTTCCGTGATCAAGACCCTGCAGTCGATTGAGGATGCCCATGTGGTGATTCTCGTTCTTGACGCACGCCAGGATATTTCCGATCAGGATGCACATATTGCCGGCTTCGTCGTCGAATCGGGGCG
This sequence comes from uncultured Propionivibrio sp., assembly GCA_964440925.1. GTDB lineage: Bacteria > Pseudomonadota > Gammaproteobacteria > Burkholderiales > Rhodocyclaceae > Propionivibrio. The sequence continues at coordinate 10,904 of CAYTWY010000027.1, forward strand.
CGCCCTGGTGGTGGCGGTGAATAAATGGGACGGACTTGATGCCTACGTCCGCGAGCAGACCAAGAATGCTCTCGAAACAAAGCTGAAGTTTCTCGATTTTGCCCGCTTTCATTACGTTTCGGCACTCAAGGGGCAAGGACTGGCGACGGTATTCCGCTCGGTTGATGCGGCCTATCGGGCGGCGACGGCGGACTTGTCCACGCCGCAGTTGACGCGCACGCTGATCGACGCGGTGTCGCGGCAGGCGCCGCCGCGCAACGGAATTTTTCGCCCCAAGTTGCGTTATGCGCACCAGGGGGGGCGCAATCCTCCGGTTGTCGTGATTCACGGCAATGCGCTGGACAAGATTCCCGATTCGTATACCCGTTATCTGGAACATACCTTCCGCGAAGTGTTCAAGCTCTACGGGACACCGCTGCGCATCCAGTTCAACGTATCGCAGAATCCGTTCGCCGAGCGTAAGCCGGCGGAGAAGGTTCGGCGAGCCCCCCCTGGCGGAGAAAAAAACGGAATTCGGCGCACGACGCGCAGCACTTCCGGGTCGGGAGGCGCCGCGCGCACAAAAAAACGGATAAAACCGGCGTGATCGGGGGACGTCCGCTATGGCAAAGGCGTGAAAAATCAATTAAGCTTTGCCTTACCAACCCACGCATGAAATTGGAGTTTGACCATGAGCAATAAAGGGCAACTATTACAAGACCCCTTCCTCAACGTGCTGCGGCGCGAGCATGTCCCGGTTTCCATCTATCTGGTCAACGGCATCAAGCTCCAGGGGCAGGTCGAATCTTTCGATCAGTACGTTGTGCTGCTCAAGAATACCGTGACGCAGATGGTCTATAAGCATGCTATCTCGACCGTGGTTCCAGCGCGTCCTGTCAGCATTCAGCAGGATGAAAGCGAAGTCTGAACGCTGTTTTACGCTTTGTCGCTGTGCCCCCGGTGCAAGCCAAATCCTCCTGCTGAGCTGCTTTTCATGAGTTTTTTCCATGCATGATCGTCATGCGGGGGGGGAGCGTACTGTCGTCGTTCAGCTCGATTTCGGGCGCGGCGGTCTGGCCGAACAACTCGAGGAAATCCGTTTGCTGGTCGAATCCGCCGGGGCGACCGTTTGTGCCGAGGTTTATGGGCGACGTGCCACGCCCGATGCGGCGACTTTCGCCGGCAAGGGCAAGGTGCAGGAAGTGGCTGCCGAACTGGCTGCACACGAAGCCGATCTGGTGATCTTCAATCATGAATTGTCACCGGCGCAGGAGCGTAATCTGGAGCGGGTGCTGCAATGTCGCGTGATTGACCGGACCAGCCTGATTCTCGACATCTTTGCCCAGCGGGCACAGAGTGCGGAAGGCAAACTGCAGGTGGAATTGGCGCAGCTCGATCACTTGGCTACGCGCCTGGTGCGCGGATGGACGCACCTTGAGCGACAGAAGGGCGGAATTGGTTTGCGTGGGCCGGGGGAGACACAGCTCGAAACAGATCGGCGTTTGCTCGGTAAGCGCGTCAAGCTGCTCAAGGAGCGCCTGGTTCGGCTCGGTCGCCAGCGTAGTGTGCAGGGCAGGGCACGGCGGCGCGGCGAGGTGCTCAATGTGTCTTTGGTTGGCTATACCAATGCCGGAAAATCGACCTTGTTCAATGCCTTGACGCATGCTGGCGCGTATGCGGCGAATCAGTTGTTCGCCACTCTCGATACGACCTCGCGAAAATTGTGGCTGGCAGATGCCGGGAACGTCGTCGTTTCCGATACCGTCGGGTTTATCCGCGATTTGCCGCATGCCCTGGTGGCTGCTTTTCATGCGACGCTGGAGACGACGGCGCAGGCCGATCTGTTGATCCATGTGGTCGATTCGGCGCGCGAGGCACGCGAGGAGCAGATCGCAGAAGTGGATAAGGTGCTGGCAGAAATCGGGGCGAGCGGAGTGCGCCAGTTGATCGTGCTGAACAAGCTCGATCTCACTGGATTGCCGCCGGCCGTGGAGCGGGACGAGTATGGTAGAATCGCCAAGGTTCGGGTTAGCGCGAGATGCGGCGATGGTATGCCGCTGCTGCGTCAGGCGCTGGCCGAGGTCGCGCGAGAAAAGCTTCAGTGCGTCGGGGAAGGTTCCGGCAACGGTCAGCCGTTGGCGTCCGATTTTTGATCTGGGTCTGGCAAATTTCTTATGATTTCATGTATTGGAGTCCTTATGTCGCTCAATGACCCGCAATGGGGAAATCGCGGCAACGATAATGGTGGCGGCAAACGTCCGAATCAGGGGCCGCCCGATCTCGAGGATTTATGGCGCGATTTCAATCGCCGCCTGTCCGGCGTGTTCGACAAGAGGGGGAGGGGGCAGGGAGGCGATGATCCTCCCCGTGGCGAATTCAATCCGCTTTTTCTCGGAGGCGGTATTGGCCTTATCGTCGGCGTGCTTCTCCTGCTCTGGTTCGCCAGCGGCTTTTACATCGTCGACGCTTCGCAACGCGGCCTGGTACTGCAATTCGGAAAGTACAAGGAAAGTACCGAATCCGGTCTGCGCTGGCGTTTTCCGTATCCCATCCAGTCACACGAGCTGGTCAACATCTCCGGTGTGCGCACGATCGAGGTGGGTTATCGCGGCAGTGAGAAGAACAAGGTGCTCAAGGAAGCCCTGATGCTGACCGACGACGAGAACATCATCAACATCCAGTTTGCCGTGCAGTACATTCTCAAGGATCCGGTCGATTACGTGTTCAACAACCGTACGCCCGACGAAGCGGTGATGCAGGCTGCCGAAACCGCCATCCGTGAAATCGTTGGCAAGAACAAGATGGATTTTGTCCTGTACGAGGGGCGCGAGCAGATCGCCATCAAGGCGTCCGACCTGATGCAGGAGATCCTTGACCGCTACCAGACCGGCATCCTGATCTCCAAGGTCACTATGCAGAACGCACAGCCTCCCGAGCAGGTGCAGGCGGCGTTTGACGACGCGGTGAAGGCCGGGCAGGATCGCGAACGCCAGAAGAACGAAGGCCAGGCCTACGCCAACGATGTGATTCCGAAGGCCAAGGGGACGGCGGCGCGGTTGCTGCAAGAGGCGGAAGGCTACAAGCAGCGGCTGATGGCTACCGCCGAAGGCGATGCCAGTCGTTTCCGGCAAATCAATACTGAATATGCCAAAGCGCCGGAGGTGACGCGCAGTCGCCTGTACCTAGAAACCATGCAGCAGGTTTATGCCAATACCAGCAAGGTGCTTGTCGATGCCAAGGGGCAGGGCAATTTGCTTTATTTGCCGCTCGACAAGCTGATGCAGGCTGCTGGTATTGCCTCTCCGTCTGCGCTAAGCACGGCGGAAGCGTCCTCGGTACCGCCGGCATCGCCGCCATCGGCAGGCGAGCCAGCTCCGGTTACGGACAAAATGGACAAGATCGATATGCGGTCACGCGACGCTCTGCGCTCGCGCAACCGGGAGGTTCGCTAATGAAGCGCGGATTGAATTTTTCGGCCGGAATCGTTGCGGTCATCCTGGTGATTCTGGCGGCCTCGATTTTTACCGTCGATCAGCGGCAGTACGCCATCGTTTTCCAGCTTGGCGAAGTGCGCGAAGTCATCTCGGTGCCGGGTTTGTACATCAAGTGGCCGATGATCCAGAACGTGCGTTACTTCGACAAGCGCATCCTGACGCTTGACAGCGCGGAACCGGAGCGTTTCATTACCTCTGAGAAGAAGAACGTGCTGGTCGACTCTTTCGTCAAGTGGAAAATCATCGATCCGAAGCTGTACTACATTTCGGTTGCTGGCGACGAGGCGCGCGCCAAGACCCGACTGTCGCAGACTGTCAATGCCGGGCTACGCGAGGAATTTGGCAAACGCACGGTGCATGACGTAGTTTCCGGCGAGCGCGACAAGATCATGGAGCAGATGCGCGACAAGGCCGATCTCGATGCGCGCAAGATCGGCGTGCAGATTATCGATGTGCGGGTCAAGCGCGTCGATCTGCCAACCGAAGTCAGCGAATCGGTCTATCGGCGCATGGAGGCCGAGCGCAAACGCGTGGCCAACGAACTGCGTTCGGAGGGTTCGGCCGAAGCCGAGAAAATTCGTGCCGAAGCCGACAAGCAACGCGAAGTGATCGTCGCCGAGGCGTACCGTGAGGCGCAGAAAGTCAAGGGAGAAGGTGATGCCAAAGCGGCGGCTACTTACGCCCATGCCTTCAGCCAGAATCCCGAGTTCTATGCCTTCTATCGCAGCCTGGAAGCCTATCGCCACAGTTTCAAGAACAAGAGCGATGTTCTCGTCGTTGAACCGAACTCGGACTTCTTCAAATACATGAAGAGTGTCGGTCGCGGGGGCGAGAAGTCCGGCAAATGAACACGGCGCTATTTATCGCTTTTGCGCTGATGCTGGTACTCGAAGGGCTGTTGCCTTTCCTTGCGCCGCGCCTCTGGCGCGATACCTTCCGTCGTCTGGTGCAGCTTTCCGACGGTCAGTTGCGTTTTATAGGACTGACTTCGATGCTGGCTGGCATAATTTTGTTGATGGTTTTCAAATGAACTGGTTGTTACCCGAATATGTGGCCGACGCCCTACCGCACGAGGCCTGCCGGATCGAGCGCCTGCGCCGGGTGATGCTCGACCTTCTGCGTGGGCATGGCTATGAGCTGGTTTTGCCGCCCCTGCTCGAATATATCGATTCCCTGCTGACCGGTTCGGGATCCGATCTCTCCTTGCGTACCTTCAAGCTGGTTGATCAGATTTCTGGCCGTACTCTCGGTGTGCGTGCCGACATGACGCCGCAGGTGGCGCGCATTGACGCGCATCTGCTCAACCGGAAAGGTGTTACCCGTCTGTGCTATTGCGACAGCGTGCTGCATACCTTGCCGGCTTCGCAGGCAGCAAGCCGCGAGCCGATCCAGCTCGGCGCCGAACTGTATGGCTATGCCGGTATTGAAGCTGATATCGAAGTCATCCGCCTCATGGCGGCGGTGCTTTCTGCCGCCGGCACGCCGCCTTCGCGCATCGACGTCAGCCACGTTGGTGTATTCCGCGAACTCGTTCGTGCGGCGGGCATCGACGCCGCGACTGAAGCTGCAATTCTTCAGCTGGTGCAGGTCAAGGACGTGCCGGGGCTGAAAAAATGCTGCGCCGAAGTATGCGAACCCTACCGTTCGGCGCTGCTGCGCCTGCCGGAGCTCTATGGCGGTGCCGAGCTCCTTGACGATGCGCAGCGCGAATTGCCCGATCTGCCGGGGATCGTTGCCGCGCTCGGCACCTTGCGGCAATTGCGTCAGGCGCTGCCGGATCTGCCGCTGTCGTTCGATCTTGCCGATCTGCGTGGCTACCATTATCACAATGGAATGGTTTTTGCCGCCTACTTCCCCGGTTTTCCAAATGCCGTGGCACGGGGTGGACGTTACGACGGCGTGGGCAAGGACTTTGGTCGTGCACGCCCGGCGACCGGATTTTCGATGGACTTGCGCGAAGTGGCGCGCCTGGCGGCATGCGAGGCGGCAACGGGCGCCATTCTGGCGCCGTATGCGGCACAGGATGCGGGCTTGTCGGCGCGCATCGTCGAGTTGCGCCGGCAAGGTGAAATCGTGGTCGAACTCCTGCCGGGAGAGACCGGGAATGAGGGGCCGCTGTGCGACAGACGGCTGGTTGAACGCGATGGCGTGTGGACGATTCAGGATTTAAACGGGAAGTATTGAGATGGCAAGAAATGTAGTGGTTGTAGGAACGCAATGGGGCGACGAGGGTAAGGGCAAGATCGTCGATTGGCTGACCGATCACGCTAAAGGTGTGGTGCGTTTTCAGGGCGGGCATAACGCCGGACATACGCTGGTTGTCGGCGACAAAGTTTATAAGCTCAATCTCGTTCCTTCCGGCATCGTCCGTGCAGGCGTCAAGTGCTATATCGGTAATGGCGTTGTCCTCGATATCCATCACCTGATTTCCGAAGTCAGGGAACTCGAAGCCGGTGGCGTCGAAGTGCGTTCGCGCCTGAAGATCAGCCCCGGATGCCCGCTGATCCTGCCTTATCATGCGGCGCTCGATCAGGCACGCGAGGCCGCCAAGAGCGCCGACAAGCGCATCGGAACGACCGGCAAGGGCATCGGCCCGACCTATGAAGACAAAGTGGCGCGGCGGGCGCTGCGCGTGTATGACCTGTTTTTCCCCGAGCGTTTTGCCGAGAAACTGAAGGAAAACCTCGATTATCACAACTTTGTGCTGACCCGCTATCTGGGCGCCGAAGCCGTCGATTATGCGGCGGTACTTGCCCAGGCCATGGCCGATGCCGAAGAAATCAAACCGATGGTGGCCGACGTTTCCGCCGCCCTGTATGCGGCCAACAAGGCGGGAGAGAACCTGCTGTTCGAAGGCGCCCAGGGCGCGTTGCTGGATATCGATCATGGTACTTACCCCTTTGTTACCTCATCCAATTGTGTCGCCGGACAGGCGTCTTCGGGTTCTGGCGTCGGAGCGGGGATGCTGCATTACGTTCTCGGCATTACCAAGGCATATTGTACACGCGTCGGTGGTGGTCCCTTTCCGAGCGAACTCGATATTGAAACAGAGGGCGCGCCGGGCTATCAGATGTCGCAGGTCGGACGCGAATTCGGTACGGTAACCGGGCGCAAGCGCCGCTGCGGCTGGATTGACATTCCTGCGCTCAAGCGTTCGATTCAGGTCAATGGCGTCACCGGCCTGTGCATCACCAAGTTGGATGTACTTGATGGCCTGCCCGAATTGAAGATATGCACCGGCTATCAGTTGAACGGGCAGATTGTCGATCTCCTGCCGATCGGCGCCGACGAAGTCGCCGCCTGTGAGCCCTTGCTCGAAAGCATGCCGGGGTGGACGCAATCGACTGTTGGCGCGAAGACGCACGAGGCTTTGCCGGCGGCGGCGCGTGCCTATCTGGCGCGCATCGAAGCGCTGTGCGAGACGCCGATCGACATCATCTCGACTGGTCCCGAGCGCGATGAGACCATTCTGCGCCGTCACCCGCTCGCCTAGGTGGTGCGGCATGCGGCGCCATGATCGTGCCGCGCTGTGCTTCCTGTCCGAAAAGCCGGCATGGGCCGGCTTTTTCGTTCGAGCCGGGGCTTTTGTTGCTATGCTGACGCCCGCAGGTGTTTGCCTTTATCGGGAGTAGGGTATGGGAATCCTCGACTGGTTCAAGAACCGGCCGGCGCAGTTCGATACCGGGCAGTTGTCCGATGAGATGACCTTGCGCGCCATCGATAAGGCCGTGACGCTGACCAATCCGCGCCTGAAACTCCTGCGTTCCTATCAGGAGCGTCTCGCTCCTGCCGTTCGCTGCAGCGTCGATTACCTGCGCGCGACGGTGCTTTCCCTGCCGCCGCCGCTGCGCGTCGCCGGCGGTAACTGGGCTTTCGATGCCCGATTGCGCGCATTTTTTGCCGCGCCGACGGATATTCCCCTCATCCTCAGTCGGTCGACCAACCTGCGGACGCTGTTCGACAAATATCCACAGATCAATGAAGCTTTTTTCGTCCTCGGTATGGCCTACAACGAACAGCGCACCCTCGGCATGTCGATTCAAGGCGAAATAGTGCAGCGCGAAGTGGCGCAGACGGTCGTCAGCTTTTCCGGACACCAGGCGCGTATTTGCGGGCAAACGGATGCCGAAGTGTTACGCCTGCTTGGTGCTCAGGGCTTTGAATACCTTGTCGCCCAGGCGTTGGCGCAAATCGGTGAGGAGCGGGCGGAACGGCGCGAACTAGAAGAGAACCGGGCGCTTATCCGTTCGCGCTTGCGTCTCCTGCAGCAACAGGGTCCGGGCCTGGGAACGGTTTTCGGTGCTGCGCCAGTCGCGGGGGAAGAGCAGTTGCGGCTGGAAGCCGAACTTCTCGACAATGAGCGGCAGCTCGAAGAAATCGGCAGCGCGCAAGATACCCTCGACAACGAACTCGATTGTCTGAGCGAAGTACTCTCGCACCCGCAGGATTATCTGCGCATTGAGCGTCGCCAATTGTGTCTGAGTGCCATGAATGTCGTGCTTGATGAAACGAGCAGCGATGTCTCCGCCGAGGTTGATTTTTCCTTGGCACATCTTACCGGCGTGCCCGCCATGCAGCGCGCTTTTGTCGTCGGGTGCTTTGCGCGCGAGGAAATGCAGCCGCCGGGACGGATCGACTTTAGCGACGCCGAACGCTATCTGTGAGTGGTTTGGCTGTCCGTGTGCTGTTCATTCGCTTCGGCCAGGATTCGCAGATGTGGTTTTCGGAAGATCCGCTTATTGGTTTTTTGAAGCAGGCGACTTCTCCATCCGTCGGTGATAGACTGACCGTCCATGAAGCATGTGCCGTGCGATGACCGAAAGATGCAACGCTCCATTGATTCAGGCAACAAAAAACCCCGGAATCGTGTCGATTGCGGGGTTTTATCGTTCTTGTACTACTGTGTCGCCGGTGATGCGTGGTGCCCAGGAAGGGACTCGAACCCCCACAGTGTTGCCACCACTAGGACCTGAA